>DGJU01000020.1 GCA_002387605.1 Alphaproteobacteria bacterium UBA4588
AAAATCCAGACGCCAATAAACAGCAGCATAGGAAACCATGAAACCAGCACAGAGAAGAAGCCTGGCATATTACTCTCATCGGGGCGGGCATCAATGCGCACGTCATACTGGCTAAGGCTAGACACAACATCTGCGCCATCCGGCATATAAGATGAGATAACATCACCTTCACGGGTTCGGCCGCGTAGATTATTGCCTTCAATCATCACTTCTTTGACAGCCCCACTTTTCACCTGCGCAAGGAAGTCAGAATAAGCAACCTTGCTGCTAGGCTGACCAGTTGTTGGCGCCTGAAAAATATTGAATAGCGCCATTAATGCAGCACCAATGATAAGCCATATTGCGATATTGCGTCCGAGGTTATTCACGTCTTAAATCCTGTTATCATTAACGCGCCGGCGCACTCACTTAGCCGGGGCAGGGAAAAAACTGTCATTTTAGGGGTATTACCAACCCCTGTTTGCCGTGCATCATGACGCCACCTGCTCTGATATAAAGCAAATAACTCGTCGTACTTTCCAAAGTGGGGTGTAACCCCCTCCGCGTCAAGAGGATGAAGCAGGGGAATCATCTGCCCAAATGCCGCAGGCACACCGCGTAGAGCCTGATAGTATGCAGACAGCTTATCACGCTGTGCCCATCCTGCACTACCAAGACGGGTAATCCTGCCGTGATGCGTGCTATGGATAAGCCATCGTCTATCAAATATAATAAAGCTATTTGCCTCTATACTGACTGAAAATGCATCCTGCCGACCAAATTCAGGGCCAATCTGAAGGAGCCGGCCATTTGGCCGCAGAAGACAGCCCGATATTGTCCGTGTTTGTTGGTCGCACACAGCCAGAATAGCCTTTGTTAGTGACGCCTCAGACGGCGGGTAATCAGGAGCGCCGTGCCGCAAGACAGCCTGGCGAATAAGGTGCATCTGCAAGATAGGAGGCGCATCATAAAACGCTGAGAACGCGATGCTGGTCATCAGCGGTGTGATATGACAATGTCGCGCAGAAAAGATATCAGCCTGCGCTGTCATAACCGAGGTGAGCGCCCGAGCAGCACTGCCAAGCCGGATAAGCTGGGCTGGAAGGCTAGGCTCTGCGGCAAGGAAGTTCCGGATACGTACCCGCTCATAAGCTATCTGTTCATTTGACGGGTCAGAGACCGTCTTAATACCTGCCTTAGCGCAATAATCAATAAGCTCATCTTTGGGAAGGCAGAGAAACGGGCGAACGCAGACAACACCATTTAACAGCCTTGCAGGCAGGATACCCCCTGCCCCAGCAAGCCCTGTTCCATGTGCTAGCCGCATCGCAATTGTTTCAGCCTGATCATCCCGATGATGGCCAAGCATAAGAATACCGCGCTTATCTTGGACATATGTTGTCAAAAGGGCAAAGCGGTGCTGGCGGGCCCATTCCATCTTTCCCGACACTGCCGGAGGCGCAGATACAGTCAAGCAAACAGCAGATATGCCCCGTGCCTGCAGCTGGCCAAGAACAGCACGCGCTTCATCAGCTGAATTAGCCCGCAGGCCATGGTCAATAATAAGTGCCTGATGGGGATGTCCAGCCATGCGGCACACCCTGTCAACAACATCACAAAGCGCCATGCTATCAGGCCCGCCAGAGACTGCCGTAAAGACAGGCTGGCCAGACCATATAGCAGCACTATGCCGAAGAGCAGAAAGACAGGCCGAAACAGGTTTATCAAGACAGGTGGGTGTTAACAGAGCCGTCTGGCTCCTCGCCCCCATTTAGTTAACGCAGCCGGAACCCGCTGACAGTTCGGCAAGTCGGTCTGTGAAGCTGTCAGGTGGCTGGTCCAGAAAAGCCGGAAGCGACTGGTAAATGTTACACGCCTGTTCATCATTCGCAAACTGGGCAACTGATTCAGCAATCCATAATGTTGTGTCTGCCAAGCGGGCATCACCATCATATAATTTATTAAAGCTTGTGAATGTCATCGCCGCATTTTCATATTGGCTCTGCATAAACTGCACACGCCCCAACCAGAAGAGCGCATCTGCGGCGCGTTCATCATCTGGATGAAGCTCACGGAACTCGCTAAAGGCCGTCTCAGCGGTTGGTAAATCATTGCGCAGTGCAAGACCAAGGGCAAAGCGATACTGGTCTTCAGCGCCCGCATCAGGCAACACAGACGGTTTAACAATAACAGGCGTTGCCTCGCCAACGTTAGTATTGGCATTCGTTTGGGTACTGTCAGACACTGTAGCAAGGTCTGTTGGGCGTAACGTATCACCACTATTTTGCAAGGAGGTTGGCTCAGTCTCTGTTTGGCTATTATCACCCACACCCAGCTGCGCATTTAACGTATTTTCATCAATCGTCCAGACAGTTTCGCCTGTGGCAACATCACGGCTCATACTAACTTCAGGCGCACTGCCCACGGCTGTTACATCCTGCTGGGCAAGCTGTGCGCTCAAATCTGCGTCCGACAGGCTCAACAAGGTCTGCATGCGCTTTTCCATCCGAAGTACGCGGAATTCAACATCAGATGAAAGCTCAATAGTCCGCTTCATCCTTTGTTCTAGAATATTTATCGAATCTGTAAGCCGTGCCAGTTCCATCTTAACAGACTTAAAATCGCCAGACTGTCCTGACTCAGCGGCTACCGCCGATGCAGACACCTGATCAATCTGAATTGTCAAGGACCGCAATTCGGTTTCCACAAGCCCCGTCATCGCTTTCAGACTATTTTCTAATGTGTCCATGCGAAGCTGTTGGCGCGCTAAAAGCTGGTTCGCACTATCGGCAGTCTGCGCCGCAACAGGAGAGATGATCGAAAAACTCATTACCAGAACAAAAACCTTAAATAAGGCATGTGCTCCAGAATGCGGTGACCAAGAAAGAAAATTAATCATATGAGCTACCAGTGTTAAGGCTTGATAAAAGAAACATTAGATGCAGACGAATAATTGCCAACATGACAATGACAATGACAAAAGAATGGTCTCATTAGCATGATTTATACGATAAACCAAAGGCGAGACTTGTGACATTTATCACCCAAATTAGGCTGAAATTAGGCACATAATCACATGTCATAAAAAAGGTTCTGCTTGGATTCACCCAAACAGAACCTAAAATATATACTAGCTACCCAGATGGGTATGCAACCAAATCGCCCTAATTAAGAGCTGTTACAGCACGTCTGTTTTTCGCCCAAGACACATCGTTTGAGCCAACAGCAACCGGACGTTCCTTACCGTAGGAAATAATCCGGACACGCGCAGCATTTACACCCTTCGCAACCAGATAGTCGCGGGTTGCTGCAGCACGGCGCTCGCCAAGAGCAAGGTTATATTCGCGTGTGCCACGTTCATCCGCATGGCCGCCAATGACAACACGCAAAGTAGGTGATGCCTGCATGAAAGCAGCTTGTCTGTTAAGCGTTGCCTGAGCAGCGTCCGTCAAAGAGGCGCTATCGAAGCCAAAGAGCACTGTATTGCCAACTGACGCTAACTGGTTCTCAGCTATCGTACGTGCACTTGGTGCTTCTGAGCTACTAGTGGCAGCTTCGGTTGCTGCGGTACTGCTAGAAGATGCGGCAGCCGTTGCGCTAGAAGATTGAACTTCACTGGCACCATCACTTGATGAGGTTGATGCTGTTTCACAAGCGGCCAATAAAAGAGATGCTGCAAAGAGCGGTAATAAGCGTTTAATCATGGATTTAGACCTCCAATGGCCTGTTCCGGCGTCCCGGAACCTGTAAGAAAAAAAAACAAGCTGGTAGTCTGTCCTGAAACAATAATCATATAAAAGTGTTTTTCAGACTGTTCCATCTCAAAGCATCACTACTCAGAACATATTCAGGTATCAAAATCAACCTATATTTGCATCTAGTTAGCCAATTTAGTTCGCCTCCTTTACTGCAGAAGCGGTGACCATGCCGGGTCACTTGCATCTGCTGGTGTGCTAACACGGCGTTCATTAAATCCAGTAATATCGACACGATACAGATATGTCTCGCCGCCCTGACCGTCATTTGAGACAGGTTCCTGTTTAAAATACATCAGAACCCGTCCATTTGGCGCCCATGTCGGGGCCTCAACCAAGAAGCCGCGAGCAAGAAGCCGCTCTCCACTTCCATCGACATTCATTACGCCGATAAAAAATTCGCCTTTGAACATCTTTGTAAAGGCGATGATATCGCCGCGCGGTGACCAGACAGGCGTTGCATAACGCCCTTTCCGAAAGCTGATACGTTTCACATTTTTCCCATTGGCGTCCATTACATAGAGTTGCTGTGAGCCACCTCTATCAGAATTAAAGACAACCCGGCTTCCATCCGGCGCAAAGGAGGGTGATGTATCTATTGAGGCAGAACGGGTTAATTGGGTAAGAGATTGCGTCCGCAAATCCATCTGGAAAATATCTGTCCGGCCATCTTGAGCCAGCGACATGATAAGCTTGTTACCATCTGGATCAAAACGGGGGGCAAAGGTCATACCCGGAAAACTGCCAAGCCGCTCTGTCCTGCCAGAGGCTATATCCAGCAGGTAAACATTTGGCTCATCATTGAAATAATTGAGATAGGCGACTTCATGCGCGGTTGGTGAAAAACGCGGTGTAAGCACTAAATCAAGCCCTGAGGTAAGAAATTTATGATTAAATCCATCCTGATCCATAATTGCGAGCCGTTTTACCCGGCGATCACGCGGCCCCGATTCAGAGACATAGACAACCTGAGTATCAAAATAGGGACTATCACCCGTAAATTCCTGATAAACAAAATCAGCAATCTGATGCGCAATCCGGCGAATGCCTGACTGGTTTGCAGACCCGCCGCCTTCAGTAATATTCCGCTGCGATACAATATCCCAGAGAACAAACTCAATTTGCAGAAGCCCATCCGCATCCAGAAATGCTGAGCCAACAAGAAGGCCTTTCGCGCCAAGCGGGGACCAGTTTGAAAAGTTAGGCCGGATAGACGGCGATTCTGGTGGTTTAATAAAAGCAGCACTATCAACCGCACTAAACAGGCCAGAGCTCACCAAATCATCTGAGATGATCTGCGATATCTGCCGACCTACCTCTGATGGCAAGCCATCCGGTCCCGTGAATTCAGCAATCGCAACTGGAATAGGCGCTATCTGACCTTCGGTAATATCCAACCTTTGTGTCTGCGCACCCACTGTGCCAGCACTGATGATAAAGAGCATAAAAGCAAAAAATGAGAGCAATAGAGTTCGCCATAGAGCGTTACCAGAGACGGTGTTTGCCGACGCACCAAATATCATCATGTCCATTTTCATCTCTAAATTCTTCTCTTTTTACCTAAGCACTTCAAAACACTACTGGTTATCTTAGCTGGCTTTATCTTCACATATTTATCGGATCAAACCCAAATATGAATTCTTTCCACAGCTCATATTTTTCTGCTGGCAGGGGTAATGGGCTTGCTTCAAGAATAGCACTGCGCGCAGCACGCGCCGCAACACTGAAAAGTTTATCTCTATTAAATCGTGATTTATCAACGATTTCAGCTCTGGTTACCGTGCCGTCACGCTCTAGCTTTACAAAGATATCTACTTTAAGCTGACTGGCGCCCTTAGCCCCAACCGGCGGGGTCCAGTGTTTCGAGATATGCGAGCGCAACCGGTCAATATCCGACACACCCAACGGCATAATAGATGAATTAGACGGTGTTTTCAGCGCATCCCCGACAGCAGCCGTTAGATTTTGGGCTAGTTGTTTGTTCAGCGCTTTTTTCTGTGCCTTCTGGTTTTCTTCAGCCTCTTTGGCCTGAGTTGCTTCTGCAAGATTCTGAAGTAGACCATTTAAGGCATCTGCCTTTTCTTTCTGGCGGCTTTGTTTGGCTAATTTATTCGGCTTTGCCTTTGGGACAGGCGTCACTTTTTTCTGCGGCGGCTTTGGCCGTGATACCGGTGCTGAAACAGGCGCTGAAACGGGCTTTTTTAAGGCCTTTGGCGCCTCTGGCTTTGGTCGTGCAACAGGCGCGCTCACTATTTTAGAGGGCAGAATTTCTGCGTCATCAACAACAGGCTTGGGAGCTACCTTTGGCGCAGGCTTCGCCTGAGCTACTGGTTTTGGAACCGGAGCTGGCGGCGGCGGCGGTGGTGGTGGTGGTGGTTTTTTGAGCGTTTCTTCTTGTTCAACATCTGCTGCCTTCCCGCCACCATCAGCGCCAGCAAGGTTTGTGTTAGGAACGGTCCTGACGATATCAACAACAATAAGAGGCTGAGTGTCCGTTTCATCCGAAGTTAAAAAGGGCCACCCCACCGTGAATAAGGTAACCACCAGAACATGAAATCCAAGCGAGAGAGCAACAGGCTGCCGAATGAACTGTGCCATACGCTGCATCCCTATTCCTCTGGCAACTCAGCAACTAGAGCAACCCGCTCGAAACCAGCAGACTGTATCCGACCCATCAGGACAAGCACATCGCCATAGGCAGCCGCTTTATCGCCGCGCACAAAGATACGCACCTCATCATTAGCTTTGGCGATTGCCGCAAGCCGCGGAATAAGCTTATCTGGCTCAATCGCTGTTTCCTGCAGAAAAATGCTGCCATCTGCTTTCATGGTGACAACCAAGGGTGCACTATCTGCATTAATCTGACCTGCTTTTGTTTTTGGCAAATCAACCGGCACGCCAACAGTAAGAAGCGGCGCTGTCACCATAAAGACGATCAGCAGAACCAGCATGACATCCACAAACGGCGTCACATTAATTTCACCCATTGGCCTATGACGCTTTGTGCGCCGCGCTGTTCGAGTGGTGAGCTGTACGCCCATTACTTATTTCCTTCATCAAGCTGACGGCCCAGAAGCGTGCTAAATTCCTGTGCAAAAACATCAAGTGCCGAGCCGATTTTATCCAGATCAGCAGAAAATTTATTATAGGCTACAACCGCCGGTATCGCAGCCGCCAGCCCCAGCGCAGTTGCAAATAGCGCTTCAGCAATCCCCGGCGCCACAACTGCAAGGCTGGTATTTTTGGATTCTGCAATAGACTGAAAAGAATTCATAATCCCCCAGACAGTCCCCAGCAGGCCAACAAAGGGTGATACTGACCCGATGGATGCAAGCACACTCATGCCAGATTCAAGCCGTTCCATTTCACGCGTAATCGTAAGACCCATCGTGCGTTCAATCCGTGCCAGCAGCGAATGTTTTAAATCGCCCTGCAAGGCTCTTGTCAGGCCTTTAACATTTGCGCGGCGCCATTCACGCATGGCAGCAACAAAGACCTGAGCCTGCGCGCTATCCGCATTATCGCCTGTCTGGTTGTAAAGATCATCCAGCGAGCCACCAGACCAGAATTGCTCATCAAACTGAGAGGCATTACGCACCTGTCTGCGGAATTTTGTTATTTTATCAAACATAATTGCCCAGCACCAAATAGACGCACCAACAAGCAAGAACATGACAAATTTTACAATCGGATCAGCTGCGAGAAACAGACCAAAAATCGTTAATTCAGCTGCCTGTGAACTGGCTATTATTTCAGCTTCGCCCGTTGCGGCAAATGCACTTATATTCATCGAATTCTACCCTCATTCTGAATAATTTACTTAGGCTGTGCCCTCTCCGGCGACAGAAAGATGCGTGATTATTTCCCGAACGTCATCAGGAAACCGGCATGGTGCATATTTTTTGTTCACCCATACTCCTTCTACCAAAAGTCTGGCAAAAATAAGGCCAGTTTCAGGTGATATAATGTGTTGAGCCAGCCGCAATGATGCCCGTTTGAGCTGTTCCAGGCGGGTGACAACAATAATTTGGTCATGCAATTGTGCCGGCGCATGATAGCGCGCTTCAACCTGGCGAATAATAATGCCTTCGCCTGTACTGCGCAGACGCGCGCCAAGATGAATACCGCCTGCGCGTAAAACCGCAGACCGTGCCCGCTCAGCATAATTCAGATAATGAGCGTGATAAACAATGCCGCCAGCATCAGTATCCTCATATTGCACAATAAGCCCGTAATGATGACAGCCTTGATCTGGCAACAGGATTCCATCTGGATGGCAGGCTGCCACAAATTCCGCTCTGCTAAGCGGTAGCAGATTATGCATTTTCATCGCCGTTAGCCGAAGCATTATTACCGAGCAAATCAAGCTGATATGCCGCATCTTTTGGCGGCGTCAGGCCAAGATATGCCCAGCCTGTCTGCGACAAACACCGGCCACGCGGCGTTCGCATCAAAAGCCCTGTCTGCATTAAATAAGGCTCAATAACATCCTCTAGCATATCGCGCTGTTCTGACAATACCGCAGCAAGAGTATCAACCCCAACAGGCCCACCGCCATAATATTCAACAAGGCTGGTAAGATAGCGTCTATCCATCCCATCCAGACCTTTTTTATCAACATCAAGACGACCAAGAGCGCCATCAGCAAAAGTAGCTGTGACAGTATCAACGCCGTCAACCAGCGCAATATCACGCACACGCCGCAATAACCGGCCAGCAACACGGGGTGTCCCGCGTGACCGTTTTGCAATTTCAGCAGCCCCGTCAGCACTCAATGGCAGGCTGAGTTTTTCTGCCTGACGTGTCAGGATAGCAACCAATTCTTCTGCGCTGTAAAACTGCATCCGCATCTGAATGCCGAACCTGTCACGCAACGGGGTGGTCAGTAATCCTGCACGGGTTGTCGCCCCAACAAGCGTGAAGCGGGGCAAATCAATACGCACTGAGCGCGCAGACGGCCCCTCCCCGATGATAAGGTCAAGCTGACCATCTTCCATTGCCGGATAAAGCACTTCCTCAACAGCTGGATTAAGCCGGTGAATTTCATCAATGAAAAGTACATCACGCGGGGCAAGGTTTGTCAGCAACGCGGCAAGATCGCCAGCACGGGCGATAACAGGGCCGGAAGTTGCCCGAAACCCCACCCCAAGTTCGCTGGCAATAATCTGTGCCATTGTTGTCTTGCCAAGTCCGGGCGGTCCATGCAGCAATGTATGGTCCATCGCATCTTCACGCACACGGGCGGCATGGATAAACGTTTCTAAATTCCGGCGTCCCTGACCCTGCCCCACAAATTCGGCAAGCGAAAGCGGCCGCAAAGCAGTATCAGGCTGCGCGGTCTGTTCGGTCTGCTCAGCTGTAATAAGGCGCTCTGTCATGATCTATGCAGTCTCCTATACCGTTCCGAGCTGTTTTAGGGCAGCACCAATAATGGCAGATGTATCTGCTGTCTTATCAGCAGCAACCGCTTGCTGAACGGCGACAAACACTTCTGCACGCGCATAGCCCAGATTAACAAGCGCCGATAGCGCATCTTGGATGATTTGATTGTCTGCTGCGTCTGCTGCAGGTGCGCCACTATCAAGCGAGGCAGGCGCGCCAAGGCTCATGATTGCGCCGGTTTTTGAAGCAAGCTCATTCACAATCCGAAGCGCTAATTTGGGTCCAATGCCATCTGCACGAGATACCATGGCTTTATCAGCAGCCATGATAGCCTGCAATAATTCAGCCGGGCTGAGAGCTGTTAGAATAGACAAGGATGCTTTTGCGCCAACACCTTGCACTGTCTGTAATAGCTTGAAAGCCTGCCGTTCATCATCTTCTGCAAAGCCAAACAATGTCAGCGCATCCTCGCGCACCAGCATTTCTGTCAGAAGGGTTACGTGCCCACCAACCGGGCCAAGCCGTGCAAGCGTTCGTCCCGTCATCTGAACAAGATAGCCAACGCCATTTACATCAAGCACAACAGAATTCACATCGAGCATGGCAATTCTGCCAGAAAGCTGGGCAATCATCACAACGTCTCCTTTGCTAAGGCAGCATCAATTGCGGCCTGCAGACCGCTACCGGCAGGTGCTGAGCCTTTTTGCGCGCTAAAATTATGACCTGACTGAACACCGGCAATCGCGATTGCCAGAGCATCAGCAGCATCTGATGGCGGCTCTTCTATTGCCAACAGCCGGGCAACCATAGCAGAGACTTGTTTTTTATCTGCCTTGCCCGTTCCTGTAACAGCCTGTTTGGCGGCACGAGCTGCAATTTCGCCAACCCCAAGGCCGGCCGCACCGCACGCTTGAATAGCAACACCGCGCGCCATCCCAAGACGCAAAGCAGAGCGCGGATTTTGTGAGACAAAGATTTCTTCGATCATTGCACTTTCAGGGCGATAGTCTCTGATAACATCGCTCAGACCATCTGCAATGGCGCAGAGCCTTTCTGCATCACTCATCTTGGTTGTGGTGCGGATAATCCCATGACCTTCATGATAAAGACGGTGTGCCGAGAAACGGACAAGTCCCCATCCTGTTGCCTGAAGTCCCGGATCAATCCCGAGCATACGCATACAGTTTTATCCCTGTCCCAGTTACAGATAAATAATGACTAGCCCTCAAGCTTTGCCATTATTTCATCAGAAATTTCAAAATTGAACGCAATATTCTGGACATCCTCATTATCATCTAATGTATCCATGAATTTCAAGAGCGTCTGCGCATGACCTTCGTCCACATCAACGCTATTCTGAGCAATCCAAGTCAACTGAGCTTCCTGCGGGGCTCCGAACGCCGCATCCAGAGATTCTCTGACCGCATTGAAATCTTCGGGGTTTGTTGTGATGACATGCACATCTTCGTCTGATTCAACATTATCAGCACCTGCTTCCAATGCTGCTTCAAAAACTGTATCTGCATCTCCGGCAGAGGCGTCAAAAATCATCTGACCTACCTTGTCGAACATGAAAGAAACAGACCCCGTCTCACCAAGCGTACCACCGAATTTATTAAAGGCTGCCCGCACCTCTGATGCTGTCCGGTTCCGGTTATCGGTAAGCGCTTCAACAATAAAGGCTGTGCCGCCTGTTCCATAACCCTCATAGCGAATTTCTTCATAAAGTTCGCCTTCTCCGCCTTCGGCCCGCTTTAGCACACGCTCAACATTGTCTTTCGGCATATTGGCAGCGCGGCATCCAGCAAGGGCTGTACGCAACCGCGGATTAGCGTCAGGGTCAGTCCCTGCTCTTGCGGCAACAGCCAGCTCTTTTATCAGACGGGTAAACACCTTAGCGCGCTTTTTATCCTGCGCGCCTTTGCGGTGTTGAATATTTTTAAATTTGGAGTGGCCTGCCATGGGTCTCGTTCGTCCTATTTTAATTGTACGCCTTAAACGCACCTTTACCGCTTCATCACTTAACAAAGCATATATCAGATAGAGTGCATTATTTCCAGTTCTCAGGCCTATTTCACTGTGTTTTAAGGTGTTTCAGGGAGGGCGCCGCCACTCCTGAAGGGGAACACGGCTGTTGCAAGGCCATTTGTGTCAACATCAACAATCAAACCGCATAGGCTTGGCTCACCTTGTGCCACCGATAAGCGCCCCGACCCCCGTTTGGTAAACCGTGAAATAGCCACATCCTTATCCATGCCGATAACTGACTCATAATCACCGCACATGCCGGCATCTGTCTGATAGGCAGTGCCGCCAGTCAGAATGCGCAAATCAGCTGTTGGAATATGAGTATGGGTGCCAACAACAAGACTGACACGGCCATCAAGATAATGCCCCATAGCAACCTTTTCTGATGTTGCTTCACCATGAAAATCAACAATGATGGCATCTGCATCACGGCCAAGTTTGAGTGTGTTAAGAACCTTATCCATTGCAGCAAACGCATTATCATTCTGCGCCATAAACAGATTGGCCATGACATTCACAACCCCATAGCGGGTGCCATCATCGCCAGCGACAATGGTAACACCAACCCCTGGAAATTCAGGGGCCATATTTACCGGACGCAACAACCGTGGCTCTTTTTCAATATAGGGTGAAATTTCAGATTTATCCCAGACATGATTGCCGGTCGTCAGAACATCAATGCCAGCGCCAAACAGGTCATCACAAATTGAGGGGGTAACACCAAACCCGCCGGCGGCATTCTCGCAATTTACAACCAGAAAATCACAGTTCTGAGAGGCTTTTAAATCCGCTGCTTTGGCAATAACCGTCTGACGCGCATTTCGGCCAACAATATCCCCTAAAAACATCAGACGTTTCATCGTTTCATATCCTTAACTCTGCTTTATCAGACCTGTAGTCGGTCTATGACCGTGCCGTCATACGATAATTATTTAGTATAATGGCTCTTGTCTTAAGGCGGCGAGACCTGTCATGCAAGGTATAGGCCGCTATTTGTAAGAATCCCTGTTAATTGGCGGTCATATGGACCAATGGGCACGTGCTGAACTTCCTGCTCATCATAAGCAATGCCAAGTGAAATGCAGCTATGCCCCTCAGCTTCCAAAGCCGCCAAGGTACGATCATAAAAGCCACCACCATAGCCAAGACGGTAGCCTTGCTTATCAAACGCTAATAACGGCGTCAGAATAAGATGCGGCAGGAGAATATCTGCTGTAGGCGGAGGCTGTTTTGTTTTATAGGGGCCATCAACAAGCTCTGCTTCACTGCCAAAAGCGCGAAATGTCAGCGGCGTTTGCGGAGCGCCCGTTTCAGGAAGACAGAGATGACAGCCAGCATGTTTTAACGCCGCCATCAATCTAAGCGGCGATACCTCATCACGGATAGGCCAGTAGCCTGCAACAGATGTTGGCGCAAACCGCGCCATAAGGTCATCAGCAAACCGCGCTATTTTTTTGTCTATATCGTGATTTTTCTGTGCTGCGATAGCCCGCATCTGCTGTGCGGCTATCCGGCAGGCTGGTTTTTCTGTTTCGCTTATTTCTTCAGCTGCCATCAAAAAACAGACCTTGCTCCGCCACCTAGCGTTATTTTCACCACAAGAAACATATGACGTCTAGGATGACGTAAAAAAAGTCTAGGAACGATAGCCAGACAAGCCGTTGACATGTTTCATCCTCTGTGACCTGTGATACAGGTGGGCACCGCAATACACAGACCGCAGTCTGCACAGAGGCAGTTCCCGACAGAAGATTATGGTCCCAGGGATTGAAAGGCCTGACGCACCATCGAGCTATCGTCCGTGTTAAGATTAGGCCTTTGCCAGTCGACTGGCAAGGTGATTGATTTCTTCGGCGGCGGCACTGATAGCCTGCGCAACCCGGGCCTGCTCGTCTTTCTGTCTAACAGTGTCAGCCGAAGCCGATGCCATTGCCGTAGCGCCGCCCGCAGCCTGCTCTGCCTGAAAGGCACGGTCAGCAAGGATAATTGATGTCATTGCCAGAAGCCTTGTATCACCAACAGCGCCAACAGCCTGTTTCAGTTCCTGCAAAATAGCATTCACTTCTTCAGCCATGGTTTTGACATGATTTTCGGCACCTGCATCACACCCCATCTGATAGGGTTGGTCATTTATCCTGACGGTTACAACTGACTGTGTCATTTTTTTGGTCTGCTCCTTGGTCTGCGGCCATTAGCAAGGCTGTCTTATGTCTGGATGAGAGTTATGATGAGGCTGTATTTTTTGACGCGACAAGGTGCCGCGCTTCAGAAATGAGCGTTTTAATTGCCTTTAACTCGTCTACCGCTTCAGCTGATAAAGTCGTTACAGCAGTATCATTCTGGTCCAAGTGCTGGGATGTCTCAACAGCATGACGAAGCGTAGATAAGGATTGTGTCAGGTTGGCAAGAGCATCATCCAGTGATGTATGCTTCGGAGTTCCTGCCTCATCTGAGGATGCGGACATAAGTTATCTCTTCTTTTCTGATGTGCCTTATATGAGCTGGTATGCACACCGCCTTCGGACTGATTTTTATCAGCGCAGAAGAACACTCCTTAGACACAGATTACACAGATGACACTGCATCCAAATCATAGAAAAAACAAGTTCCACAACAGGTTGTTATGCGTTGTTCGAGCTTCATCCTACCTGCTAATTGCGAAAAAATTCCATCATTGCCAACAGATAGCCCTGCTTATGGGGGTAAAATTTTCCGTCAAATCTGTTCTTACATAGTTTGCTAAACAGGCGATAGGGCGCTGTTTTGGCAAGAACAGATTGACGAATCAGAAAAGGATTGGCACATTGCGCGCGATGGTTGGTGCCTGTTTATTTCGGCAGGATTTCCTATCTGCAGGCCGCTATTTGA
>DGJU01000047.1:0-18874 GCA_002387605.1 Alphaproteobacteria bacterium UBA4588
TTTGCTACATTAGTGCGCGCACCAAGGAATAACGCGCCATAGCATGTCATATGCTCAAGGAACCAGTCATCGCGGTCTGTCATAACCTGAACATGTTCAGATGCGATATCATCAGCCACCTGAAGCATCTCATCATAGGTATCACAGACGATAACTTCGCCATAATCCGCCCAGCTGACAGACGCTGTATCTGCCGTTGGCAGCATAAGCAGAAGCCGGTCGATTTCGGCGAGTGTTTCAGTTGCTAATGTTTCTGAATTTGTGAGCAGAATAGCTGGTGAATTATAGCCATGTTCTGCCTGTCCTAAAAGGTCGGTTGCACAAAGCTCTGCATCAACTGTTTCATCGGCTATCACCATTGTTTCTGTTGGGCCGGCAAATAAATCAATCCCGACACGCCCATATAGCTGTCGCTTTGCTTCGGCAACATAGGCATTGCCCGGGCCAACAAGCATATGAACAGGGTCCAGTGTTTCAGTGCCAATCGCCATAGCCCCAACCGCCTGAATACCGCCAAGCACGTAAATTTCGTGCGCACCACCAAGATGCATAGCCGCAATCACAGCCGGATTTGGTTCACCCTTGAAAGGCGGCGTGGCAGCAACAATGCGCGGCACACCAGCAACAGAGGCTGTTGCAACAGACATATGCGCTGACGCGACCATTGGGAATTTACCGCCCGGCACATAACAGCCAACAGACTGAACAGGAATATTTTTATGTCCAAGAATCACGCCGGGAAGTGTTTCAACTTCTACATCTTTCATAGAATCGCGTTGTATCTGGGCAAAATTGCGAACCTGTTTCTGCGCAAATTTGATATCTTCCATATCACGCGCCGACACCTTATTCAGCAATGCCTCAATATCAGAGTCAGATAGCTTGAACTGGGCTGGACTATAATTATCAAATTTTTCTGAGAGCTCTCTGACAGCCAGATCGCCGTGGGTCTCAATATTTTTTAGGATAGCCTCTACGTTTTGACGCACAGTAGCGTCATCTTCAGCACGAATTTCTTCGGCTTTTCCTGTCTTTAAATAGCGAATTGCCATGACCAGATTCTCTCCCTTAGGAAACCATTATCATCAATGATTAAGCAGTAGCTTG
This sequence comes from Alphaproteobacteria bacterium UBA4588, assembly GCA_002387605.1. Classification (GTDB taxonomy): domain Bacteria; phylum Pseudomonadota; class Alphaproteobacteria; order Puniceispirillales; family Puniceispirillaceae; genus UBA4588. Next base: position 1,108 of record DGJU01000047.1, read on the forward strand.
TATCAAAATGCACTGCGTTATGAACGCGTGCGAGATTTTACTCTACCTGCTAAACTTATATCTTTGCAATCGTATTCAGTCGTCTGTGTTATGCTAGTCTTTGCGCAACAATACTGGCCTGTCTGGCAATTGAACTTGCTGCAACGATATCGCCTAAACTGCCTCCGGTCATGCTGCCAATGGCTGATAGGCTTTGCCATGGCGACTTATCTGGCCTATGGCAGGCAAGTAAGGCAGATACTGAAATACCGCGGCCCGATGAAGAGGGCTGAAGTAAGCCGTGCGCCATCATTGATGATAGTAACGCATCACCTGCAGGACCTGTGCAATTAATAACCTTATCTGAAATCAACGCTGCGCCGCCCGACAAGGTAAGCTGAATATTTGCCTTGTGCTCATCAAGCGATAAAGCGCGTCCTGAAAGAACCTGAAGCTGACCTGCTTTTTGAAGCGCAGATGCCGCCGCATGGGTATGCGGGCCGCACCGGAACCGTGTGAGCATCCACCATCCCCCAAAATGACGCATCAGCCGTCGACGCTCATTACCGCTTAATCCTTGATATACGTCGTTCAATCCAATGCGTAACGCTTCAAAGGATTCCTGCCATGAAATTTGCGTCCAATCTGGGCCAAGTATAGAGCGTGCCGCCCTGACCACATCACATGCGGTCCGACATTCAGGCCAGTTAAAAGCAGGCTTTACCGTCCAAGGCATCTGAACAGGCGGCAGCATCCCATTTGGCGTTATAACCTTTATCTGGCCTTTGTGACCTGCCTGAAAAAGCGCATAAATCACATCCATTGCCGTTAGGCCGCCACCAATAATATTTACATCTTCACCTGACCCAACAGATGTCTGCCAGTCTCCTTTCCACACTGATTGGATGAGACGCTTATCATCATCTGGCAGGTGAACAGAACAAGGCCAGATAGGCTTAGGATTGCCCGTAGCAAGAATGAGGTGGTCACACTGATAGCGCGCGCCATGCTCTGTTTCGACTTGCCAGCGTGTATCGGCAGAATCAGTGAGCGCGCGCGCTTGGATAACATGTTCAGAAATCTGGGTAATCTTCTGAGGCAGATCAGCAAGGCACGCACTGACATAGCGAGCAAAGTCTCGGCGCTGATAAAACGCGCCAGCAGGATGATGCGCATCATCATCATCAAGATTCTGTTTTGCCCATGCCGTAAAATGAGAGGGGTTATCAGGCCAGAGCCTCATAAGGTCTGACCTGACATTCAGCTTATAGTCAGGAGTGGCGCACGCATAAGCAGCGCCACTCCCAAGCGTTCCTGTCCCAAATATTATGAGATTATCAAGATATTCGGGGGCATGCTGAGATAGATGAAGGACAAACGCAGCAGCGCCAAATCCATCACCAATAATGCCAATTGATGGCGACATTAAGCTTCGGTTGGTCCGCCAGCATCCTTCCAGCTGGAAAATCCACCAACATTATGGACATTCGTAAAGCCCATTTCAGTTAGCGTTAGACCGGTAAGGGCTGCCATCCCGCCTGCACCACAGACAAGAATGATTTCACCATCTTTTTTCAGGGCAGGGTTATAGACAGCTGTATTTTCATCAGCCGCAAATTCCATAAATCCGCGTGGAATGCGAAGCGCGCCGGCAATTGTGCCTGACGCGGCAATTTCAAGACCATCACGCACATCAATAAAGAGCGCACTGCCCTCTTCATGCTTGGCAATGCCATCTGCAATATCCAGTTTTGGAACAGCTGCGTTAGCTGCGGCTAAATAATCCTGAGCGGTTTTCATCAGTCTCTCTCCTGAAAACATAATTTTCTATGACAATAATTCATCAGACATAAACCCGTAAAAAAACGAACTCTATCTTCTTGCTCATAAGTTAGGGCAGTTAGGCTTGCGGCGCAAAAACTCTTTTCATAATGATGACTTATTCTGGCTTTGCGGCAACCCGCGTTGCCACATAGACGCCGATTGTTGCTATGCCAAGGCCAGCAATATCCATCATTGTGAGCGCTTCATCAACAACCAGCCAGGCCATCACTGCTGATACAGGCGGCACAAGGAAGAATAATGTTGCTGTCCGGCTCGCCGAGCCAACCGAAATCAAATACATCAAAATCGTAAAGGCACCGAATGATACCATCACAATCTGCCAGCCCATTGAGAGAATGAAGGACGCTGTGAAATTAATAAATGGCTCTTCGAGCAACAGCATAACAACACAATGAAATACAGCAGCCCCGACGGCCTGATAACAATTGCTTACTGAAAGTGGTAATTTTCCGCTTACTTTTTTCTGCCATAACGTCCCTATTGTTACTGCTGCGAGCGCAATAATGGATGCAACGACACCAATGACAGGAAGGCTGCCGCCAATATCAAATCCCAGAACAAGCGCCGCACCTGCAAAGCCGAGACAAATACCAGCCCATTGCCGCCATGTGACAACTTCATTCAGGATAGGGCCAGCCAATGCGCCAGTTAGCACAGGTTGAAGCGATACAATAAGGGCGGCAATACCTGCGGGAAGTCCTTTTGATATGGCAAAAAATACACCGCCCAGATAGAGCCCGTGAAACAGAACACCTGTTGCGCAGGCACTCAATATATCAGCGCGCGTGCCAGAAAACCGCTCACGCCGGATGATACTAAAGAGATAAAACCCAAGCGCTACAATAGCGAACCGAAACCCCAGAGATGCGAATGGAGAGGCATCGTCAACAATAATTTTGCTGGAGATAAAGGCTGATGACCATAAAAAGACAAAAATTAGGGGAAACAGGCGAACCATCTAATCAATCCAATACATAGCCTTAAGACCGCACATAGTCTTAAGACGGATAATAACGGTCAATGCCGGCATCATCCTGCTGTTTTATCAACCGGCCCGAACTTTTCAGGTTATTAAGATGTGCACGCGCTTCACCTGACGCAAAATACAATTCATGCTCACCAAACATTCTGCCAAATAAGACATCCATCGCCGTTGATACGGTAAGGGGGGCACTTTTAGCTGCCTGTTCAAGCTGATCAAGGCGCATATGATGATGCTCTATCAAAGCTGTTGCCCGCAGATTGCCTTTGATAAACGGCCAGTCATGACCGGGAAAGATATGCATATCTTCGGGCAGCGCCTGCATTTCGGTAAGATACTGGAAATAATGCGCCAGTAAATCATCATCCGTATCTCGGATATCAGCAGAAATATTCGGTGAAATACGCGGTAGCAGAAAATCAATGGAGATAAAGAGATTTCTGTTTTTATCCATCAAACTGATATGGGCATCGCTATGCCCTTTATCGATACGTGCTGTCCATACCCCTGCCTTAGTCGTGATCTGATAGCCATCTTCAACTAGGTTAAAGGACGGCAGGACACCACACTTCTCGCGGTACCGACTGCCACGATGGCGCACCTCTTCAATCGCCTCTGGCGCAAGATCATACTGAGTATATGTCTTCACCATCAATGCTGCGAAATCAGCAGGCTCATGGGCATAAAGCCAATGCGCATGCTCACCTTCCTTGGCACTTGTCCAAGCTTCAGCGCCTGTGATATCGCATAATGCGCCGCAATACCCAATATGATCAACATGGTGATGGGTTACCAATATCTGGCTAATGCGCTGCTGCGAGAGAGGCCCGTTCAGGAGCGCATCCCAATGCTCTTTAGTATGCACATTATCAATGCCGCAATCGATTAGTACCCATCCATCATCTGTATCTAGCATATACAGATTGATATGGTTTAACCGAAAGGGCAGATCGAAACGCGCCCAGAATAGATCATCAGCAAGCCTGGTTATGTGGCCAGGCTCTGGAATATCATACCCCAAGGCTTCCATCTATCTGCCCTTTTTTCGTTTATACATGACGGCTTGTTAAGCGCTTGGTCCAATCGTAATGGCAATATCACCAATGCTTTCGATACCGCCTGTTACAACATCACCTGATGTCACAGCCCCAACGCCAGCCGGTGTGCCGGTGAAGATAAGATCGCCAGCCTTCAAGGTGACAGACTGACTACAAAAAGCGATAACATCACTGACATTCCAGATTTGGTCGGCGAGTGATGCATCCTGCTGGATTTCACCATTTACCGAAAGCCAGATCCGGCCCTCTGCCAAAGACTGCCGCTCAGCCGGCAGATCGGCAATCCGGACCAGAGGAGCAAGCGGGGCAGAATTATCAAATGCTTTACCCCAATCCCATGGACGGCCCTTTTCGCGGTGAGCTATTTGCTGATCACGGCGCGTAAAATCAATGCCAACACCAGCACCCCAGATATGGCTTATGGCGTCTTCAGGCGTAATATTTGCACCGCCCGTTCCAATCGCAAGAACCAGCTCAATTTCATAATGCAGGTTTTCTGTGATCGGCGGATAAGGAATGGTGCTACCTGTTTCAACAAGAGCATCAGCTGGCTTGGTGAAAAAGAATGGAGGCTCTTTATCACTAAAGCCCATTTCACGCGCATGCGCAGCATAGTTACGCCCAACACAGAAAATACGGCGGACAGGAAACCGCTCATCAGTCCCAGCAACAGCAGCACTTGCTTGCGGGTTTGGCGTAATCACATAGCCAGTCATCATTAATCTCCAAGAAAATAATTAACGTTAATATCTACTCATTAGCAGGAAATATTCAGCAGTTGTAAAAAAACGGCACGAAATCTCACACCGCTAAGAGTCTAGGTAACGCTCCTTAGCTGACGCAAGGGTTACGATTACACCTGCTACAAAAATCAATACCATGCCTGCAATAGTTAAGAAGGAGAAATCTATCTGCCAGAAGAGCCAGCCGAACAGGGCCGCTGAGACAAGGTAGCTATATTCATACACTACCGAGTAGCTACTTTCTGAAATTTGATACGCGCGAGCCATCATAACAATGGAGGTCATCGTTGTAAGAGCCATCACCGCAATAATCAGCACATCAGAGAATGAGATAGCCTGCCAGCCTCGCAGTAAAAACGCTGCCTGCGGCGTTGGGTTGGTAATATCTAGGTATGTTAATATGAGTGAGGTCAGCAATCCGGCGCCGCCAATAGCAATGAAAAAAACAATAACCAGAGAGAACGGATTTTCATGCTGGCAATAATGGCTCGTCATCAGAATCGCCAGCGCATAAAAAGCACCAGCGATAATAGGTAAAATAGCCAGCGGCTGAAACCCTGCCTCTCCAACATCAAGAACCAGAATTACCCCTGCAGTTCCAAAGATGATTGCAGCAATACGTCGCCAGCCTATTTTGGTACCAAAGAACAGGGCGCTAAACAGAAGTGTAAAGACAGGCGCCGTAAACAGGCCTGCCCCAGCAACAGCTGACGGCAGAAAGGATAGCACAGAAAAAAACAGCATCATCGCACAGACCATGAACAGAGTCCGTACAAGCACCGCACCCCATCGGCGCGGCATGAGAGAGATTTTGCTAAACCGCGCAATCACAATAATACAGATAACTGCAAAAAAGGAGCGGATGAAATGGAATTGCCCCAGACCAACTCTGTCTGAGAACGCCTGCACAAAACTATCACAAATGCCCAGAATAGAGAGCCCAAGAATCAGCAACACAGCGCTCTGGCGCTGTGGCGGTAATTTGGTGAAGAATGCGGCAGCTGACTTAAACATGATACCTTCATCCTATACCGCCAGTATAAGATAAATACCTAGTGCTTTTTTAATGTGGGTTAGCTTGCACTGCCAATACGCGGCGCAGACACAGCACTGGTCATCCAGATATCATCATCTGATTGTTCCTGACCAGCAGTGCGGAGAGCACGCAAAATCCAGTTATAACCATAAGTCTTTCCATCGCGCGCGAGCACTGTGACCACAAAACGGGCCATACCGCCTTGTCTATCAATTTCTGTGATACTAGCCGATGAGTGGCCAATAAGCGGCGCATAGGCAGGGTTATCAAACAGCCCTGCAAATCTCTCAAGTGGGCCTGTTATCCGCTTATTATCGGGGTGTGCAAAAATCCAAACCTGCTCGATGCCAACCATTCTATCTTGGCCTGACGCCTTCAGCCCCAATAATTGAATTTCAACAACGTCAAAGGCTGAAAACTGCGAAGACGGAGAGATAAATACATCATCATTAGCCGATAAGGCTGCCCCCTTGAGGAGGGCAGGTAATAGCAGAATGATAAAAAGAAAGGCGCGCATATAAAACTTCATACATCTCATTACGCGAAAGAGGGCTGAACGGATTAGCCTGTGAGGGTATTAAGATGGGTTGCTACATAGCTAAGGTCTGAAGCGATATGATCCGGCGCGTTTGGCAGCCGCTCCACAGGTGCACCTGAACGGTTAGCCCAGATGGTATGAAATCCAAACAATCCAGCCGCCGCCGCATCCCAGCCATTTGACGAGACAAACAGAATTTCAGACGGCTGTGCATCAAAATATTTACAGCCAAGCTCATAGACTTGAGGGGCTGGTTTAAAAATCCCAACATCTTCCACCGACAACAACCCTGCAAGACGTGATGAAAGCCCCGCTGCTGCAAAGGCATCTGCCAGCATGTCATGATTCCCGTTTGACAGAACAGCCGCCGGAAGACCTGCTTTGTCAAGAGCATCCAGCATAGCTGGCACTTCGCTATAGGCATCAAGCTTGCGATAGAGTGAGAGCAAGTCAGCACGCATATCCTTATTATCAAGCCCAAGAGAGTCCATGGCAAAATCAAGTGCATCCTCGGTTATCTCCCAGAAGGGCTTATAGCTGCCGGACAGGCTACGGAGCCATGAATAATTTAACTGACGCGAACGCCATAGCGCCGATAGCTCTGGCCAGACATCACTCAGCGCGGGATATGTGCCAGACCCTGCTAGATTAGCGGCGGCCGAATCAACATCCAACAGCGTGCCATATGCATCAAACAAAACAACTTTATACATTTATTCCACGCTCCCTATTCAGGTTGCTTACGTTTCAGGCGAACAGCAAAACGTTGCGATAAAATCACGCTGGTAATAATTAATGCCATCGCTACCAGTTTTTCAATTCCAATTGATTCGCCGAGAAAAAATCCACCAACCAGAACGGCAACAACCGGAATAAGATAGCCAACATTTGCCATAAACCCGGCACCAGCACGTTTAATTAAAACATAGCGAAGGGAAAATGCAAAGCCGCTGGATATCATCCCCAGCCAACACAGTGCCCACCATGTATCTGCCTGCCAGCTCGCAGGATGTGGAACATCATTCAGAAACGCTGTCGGTATCATGAAAGAGGCGGCAATGAGAAGTGACAGACAGGCAAGTTTTGCCGGCTCTATCATTGTCAGACGCCATGCAACCAAATTGCCGGCCGCATAACATCCGGACGCCAATACAACAGCAAGCTGTGCCATTAACGACATGCTTCCAACCTGAAGAACACCCTCATACATCAACACAATAACACCCAGAAAACCAAGGGAGATTGCCCCAAAGCGTGCTGGGGATACCTCTTCCTCGCCGGTGATAAAATGGCCACCAAGGGCTGTAATTAACGGACCGGTTGAAATCAAAAGACCAACAAGATTTGAATCAAGACGCGTTTCCGCCCAGCTGATTAAAAAGAAGGGTGCCAGCGTACCCACCAAGCCAATAAAGAAAAGTATTCTGAGGTTTTGTGCTGTCAGAAGTGATTTTTTCACACGCCAAGCAGGTGAGCCAATCAAGATAAGGAATACGAAAAGAGTTAACCCTCCAATGAGAGCACGGGCGGCTGCAACACCAAAAGGCCCTATATCAAGGACAGCAATTTTAATAGCTGCAAAGGCAGTGCCCCAGATACAGGACAGAAATACCAGAATGGCAACATTCACAGTATCGGCTCTGGTAAATGTCATGATGCGCTCTCCGCTGGTTGTTTTTTTTCTGATAAGCCAAGACGCAAACCAATACCAACAAGACAGAAACCCACAAAATGAAATAAGTGCAGTGACTCATTCAAGAATATTGTTGCCATGATAGCTGTTGCGATGGGTATCCAATAGAAAAACATACCCGCCTTGTTCGGACCGAGTGTTGAGACACCGGAGGTGTAGAATTTGTAGGCAAGGAACGCCGGACCAATGACAATATAGGCAATGACCCACACAGTTTCAGATGTGACCTGAAGCTGCCTATCAAAGGCCAGCTCATAAAACAGGAAGGGCAGCAATTGCAGTGCGCCAATGACAAAAATGACAAACAGGAATGTCCATTGGTCAAGTTTCGGCAGAGCTTTTATCAACACTGAAAAAATGCTGTAAACACCAATGGCTGTTAGCATCAAGATATCGCCCAGATTAAACTGCAGGGCATAAAGCTGTTCAAGCGAGCCTTTTGTGAGAACAACAAATACCCCGATAGTCGCAAATATCATTCCTGATATCTGCATAACTGAAACAGGTGTTTTATATATTGCGCGGTCGACGGCAGCGATAAAGACAGGCAATGCAACCTGCAGCAATCCTACATTTGTTGCGCTGGTGTAATTTAGCGAAGCATATTGCAGCGTATTGAACATCCCAATGCCGAAAGTTGCTGCCCAAAAAATCAAAAATTTATGTTTCCAGAATATCGGAAAAGATGCCCGCAATGGAGGGCGCATAATGATAAGCACCAGCAAAGCAGCAAGCGTCCACCGCCAGAAGGCGAGTTGAAAGGGCGGCAGCTCTTCAAAGAAAGCCCTGCCAACAATCGCATTGCCTGCCCAAAAGGTTGTGGTGAGGAACAGGTAAATAAACGCGGTGCGCGTAGAGACAATCATAACACCAATAACCCAGAACAGACACAAACCAAAATGGCCCCAACCCAGGCGCCCCATGTCGGACAATAGCGTGTCTGATACCAGACAAATGGCAGTATCAACACAGGGGTTATTGACGATAAAATAGTGACATCAGCAACACTGCCTGTTTCGAGCGCAATCAGCAGCAGAACAACGCCAAAACTAATCCCAAAGAAACTATTTGCTGTAATTAATCCTGCTATTTTTAGCGACGGAAAGACCAGCCGGCTTTCTGGCCGCTTATCAAATGGCCAGGTAAGACAAAAGCACGCCGCAGCAAAGCCAACACGAACCAGCGTTGTCATCATTGGGTCGGCACCCCCCTCCATGACAGGTCGCAGAATAAGAATACCAATTGCCTGACCGAACGCCGCACAAATACCTGCGCCCACACCAAGCCAGAGCGGCGGTGTTATTTCTTCCCAGACATGTAGCAAATCCCGGCGCTTGCCATAAAGGACCGCCAGACAAATGCCAGCAAACCCCAGACAGATAGCAATAATTTTTAAACCGCCAATACCCTCTTCCAGAAACAGCCAGCCAAGCAAAGCAGCAATTGGCGCATTGGCAGCAAATAATACGCCCGTCCGCCGTGGGCCAAGCCGTCGCATCGCAACAAACAAGAAGTAATCACCAAGCACAACGCCAACTAAGCTGGAGATAATAATTGGTAATAGCAAGTCTGATGAAATGTGCCAGTCACCACCCTGTAGGACAATCATAACGAGCAGAATGACCGTTGCGATAATCATTCTGAGCCGATTGAAGTGGAGCGGGCCAAGCATCCGCACAGGATGATGAGCAAAGATGCTGGCTAGTGTCCAGCTAAAGGCTGCACCAAGGGCAAAAAGATGCGCAGATTGCATAGGCGTAATTTCTATTCGTGAAGTAGTGAAGCAGATATCACCATCACAGTAAGCTGACGGCAGAGGAGAGAGAATAGCGGACAGGGCTATCTATACAAAATCATTAACTGCGCGGGGCGTGTTTAGCAAGAATACGTTGTAATGTTCTGCGATGCATTTTCAGTCGGCGTGCTGTTTCTGATACATTGCGATCGCATTGCTCAAAGACACGCTGAATATGTTCCCAGCGCACCCGGTCTGCGCTCATTGGGTCTTCTGGTGGTTCTGGCAGGCTACCTTCAGCCTGAAGCAAGGCGCGGTGGATTTGGTCGGCATTTGCCGGCTTTGGTAAATAATCAAGAGCGCCAGCTTTCACAGCAGCAACGGCCGTCGCAATATTACCAAATCCGGTGAGAATTATAATGCGGCAAGCCGGGCTGACTGACTGAAGATAGGAGACAACTTCCAAACCATTCCCATCTTCGAGTTTAAGATCAAGAATAGCATATTCCGGCGGCGCTTCTTTTATCATCAAAAGCGCTTCGGAAACCTGTTCGGCTGAGCGCACCTCAAAGCCGCGCTGTTCCATTGCCCGGCTTAATGTCCGGCGCAACGCATTATCATCATCTAGTATCAATAAAGAGCCTTGGCTCATCAGTTTATCCTCGATACTCAGACCAGCCGCGCAAGGGGCATGGTAATTACGATTTCCGCGCCGCCACTCTTCTGATTAGACACAACCAGTGAGCCGCCACGGCCTTCAATTATTGTCTGGGCCAGAAACAGCCCTAAGCCCCGATGACCGCCTGTTCCCTGCCGGCTGCTATTCCATGGCTGACCAACAATAGCCATCACAGACGCCCGAAAACCAGGGCCATCATCTGCTACCTTAACTATGATATGGGTCTCATTCCATGAGATATCCAGAGTGATAAGGTTATTTGCATAATCATCTGCATTATCAAGCAATGTTTCGAGAGCATATTTTATATCTGGTAGCGGTAAAAGTTCTGGCTCGCGCGGCACGCTTGTGTCTGCTCCCTCTGCCAAGACAAGGCGAGAACCAAGCGTAGCAGTGGTGATGTTAACCTTATGTGTCATATCAGCAAGATGCGGAGCTAACTGGGCTTGAAATATCTGACTAACAGGAAGCGCCGCCGCTAAATCCTTGCCGCTCATCTGCGCGTCCTTATCAAGCTCGGAGAGGATAATACGGCACCGCTCAACTTCAGCATTCAGCAGCGCAATATCTTCCTGAAGCTCTTTATCGCCCGCCCATTTTTTCCCCAATTGGCCCGGAAGCTCGTGCGAGATCAGCGCAATTGTATTCAGCGGCGAGCCAAGTTTATGTGCCGCAGCCGCCGCAAGCGTGCCAAGCGCTGTTATCTGTTGTTCGCGCGCCAGAATAAGCTGTGTTGCACCGAGTGCGGCTTCTGTCCGGCGGGCTTCAGCAGCAAGCCACCAGACATAAAACCCAATAAAAACTGACGATACAAGCAGCGCCGAAAGCAACCCGAATAAATAGAGGTTTGGCAGATGAAACCCTGTCTCATACCATGGCAATGGCAGGTGGAAAAACAATAGGCAAGCAGCGCTTATCCCAACAAGAATGACCAGCGAAATTGTTGCCTTTATATCTAGCAACGCTGCAGAAACAACGATAGGCGCGAGGAAAAGCATCGCAAATGGATTTTCAAGACCACCTGTCAGATAGAGCAGGCCAGCAAGCTGAAGCACATCAAAATGCAAGGCAAGGACAACTTCACTCAATTTAATCTTGCTTGGATTACGCAAGCGCCAAACTTGCCATAAATTGACGCAAATACCCACCAACACAATACCAAGAGCACTCAGAATCAAAACATCAAACTGCAGGACATGGTAGACCAGAAGCAATGCCACCGTCTGACCTGCCAGAGCAAGCCAGCGAATAGACGTCACCGCCTTTGGATCAATCGGTGAACGCCCCCTTAAGCGGGGCGGCATTAACGGGTCTGACGATCCTGCTATTGTATCAGCATCGACCCGCCTCATCAGATATCCAGATTGGAAACTTTAAGCGCATTTTCTTGAATAAAGTTCCGCCGCTCTTCCACAGCTTCTCCCATCAAGGTCGAGAAAGCCATATTAGCATCTTCTTCTTCGGTTACACGCACTTGAAGAAGTGTCCGCTGATTAGGGTCAAGTGTAGTTTCCCAAAGCTGATCAGGGTTCATTTCTCCCAGTCCCTTATAGCGGGCAATCTGAGCACCTTTGCGCCCTTGCGCTACAATATGGGTGGCCAGATGAGACGGCCCTGAAATATCTGCCTGATGCGCCCCGCTTGTAAAGGTCAGCTTATGCGAGAACATTTCCTGCAATAAGCCTGCTGCCCCATTAAGCTGTCTGGCTTCGGTTGTTGTAACAAGGCGCTTATCCAAACGATGTGTTTCAGTGATACCGCGTAATGTGCGCCGTAGCACAATTTCAGGCCCAGAAGCAGCCTCTTCTACGACGCCGCTCCATCCCCGCTCAAGCGGGTCTGAATAATGGTCCATCCGTTCAGCTAGAAGCTGGGCTGAGTCAGCGTTCGATAATACATCCAGATTAAGCATGCCAGCAATTGCAGCCTGCTCGATAACATCACGGTTTTCAATCTGGAAGGTTAGCTGGTCGATTGTACGAGACAGAGACACTGATTTTTCAACCAGCTCTTTTAACTCTGGCCCAGCAACCTGCAATCCGGCTTCATTTGTCAGAGCCCCCTCTTTCAGACCAGCTGTAATCAGGTAATCATCAAGGGCATGCTGGTCTTTCAGATAAACTTCAGACGCGCCACGTTTCGAGCGGAATAGCGGTGGCTGTGCAATATACAGATATCCCAGTTCAATCAGAGGCCGCATATGGCGGAAGAAGAATGTCAGAAGCAGGGTCCGAATATGGCTGCCATCAACATCAGCATCCGTCATGATAATGATTTTATGATAGCGGATTTTTTCTTGATTCATATCCGCATTGCCAACCCCTGCACCAATGGCAGTAATTAAGGTGCCAATTTCAGCAGATGACAGCATTTTATCCAAACGGGCACGTTCAACATTAAGGATTTTACCGCGAAGCGGCAAGATAGCCTGTTGCGCCCGATCACGTCCCTGTTTTGCAGACCCTCCAGCAGAATCACCCTCAACCAGGAATAATTCTGATTTTGATGGGTCTTTTTCCTGACAGTCAGCAAGCTTACCCGGCAAGCTTGCAATATCCAGCACACCCTTGCGGCGTGTTAGCTCGCGCGCTCTGCGGGCGGCTTCGCGGGCCGCAGCAGCTTCATAGGCTTTCGAGACAATTTTACGTGCCTCTGACGGATGCTCTTCAAACCACTGGCTAAGTGCTTCACTGACACAGCCCTCTACAATTGGGCGCACTTCAGATGAGACAAGCTTATCTTTGGTCTGGGATGAGAATTTCGGGTCTGGCACTTTCACCGACACAATTGCGGTTAGGCCTTCACGCGAATCATCGCCTGATAATTGTACTTTTTCACGTTTTGCGATCCCGCTAGACTGGGCATAATTATTCACAATACGGGTCAGAGCGCCTCTGAATCCGGCTAGATGGGTGCCACCATCACGCTGCGGGATATTGTTAGTGAAGCACAATGTTGATTCATGAAAGCTATCTGTCCAGGCAAGTGATAACTCAACAATCACATCATCTTTTTCAATCGTGCTATGAATTGTCGGATGTAAGGCATTGCGGGATTTGTTGAGATATTCAACAAACGCTATCAGCCCGCCATCAAAGAAAAACTCGGACACATGTTCTTCAGCTTTGCGATTATCGGTCAACCGGATACGCACACCCGAATTCAGGAAAGCAAGTTCACGCAACCTGTTTTCAAGCGTGGCAAAATCAAACTCAACCTGAGAAAATGTATTTGTTGATGGCAGAAACGTAATCTGGGTGCCAGTTTTATCGGGCGTAGCCACACCTTGAACAAGCGGGGCCTCAGATTCGCCGTGAACAAACCGCATCGTATGTTCATGGCCATGCTTCCAGATTGTAAGCTCAAGCCACTGCGACAGCGCATTCACAACCGATACACCAACACCGTGCAGGCCGCCTGACACTTTATAGGAATTATTATCAAACTTACCGCCAGCATGGAGCTGGGTCATGATAACTTCAGCAGCAGATATTTGTTCTTCAGTGTGAATTTCTGTTGGGATGCCGCGTCCATTATCTGAAACAGAAACAGAGCCATCACCGTTCAAGATGATCTGAACAATGTCACAATGCCCGGCAAGGGCTTCATCAATGGCATTATCAACAACTTCATAAACCATGTGGTGAAGACCAGAGCCGTCATCTGTATCACCAATATACATGCCCGGGCGTTTCCGCACAGCATCTAGCCCGCGTAATACCTTAATCGAATCTGCCCCATATTCCTCAGAATTTTGGGTGCTATTTTCGGCGACCTGATCATCTTCACTCATCGCGACACTCCTTGCTAAAACCTATTTCCCTCATAATGCGTCATCCTGATGAGGAGGATGCATTTGACGGTGTCACCTGCCCATTCTGGACATGAAAAAACTGTGCATTTTGTGAAAGTGGTGCGAATGCATGTTCATCTGCTCCACTATACCATACCTGTCCACGTAATGCAGAACATAACGCGAATAAATGTGTGCGTCTGCGCTCATCCAAATGAGCAGCAACATCATCCAAAAGTAACAATGGCGGGCGACCAAGACGCTCATCTTGAAGCTGTGCATGTGCCAATATCGCCGATATCATCACAGCTTTCTGCTCACCTGTTGAAGCCTCTGCGGCAGAGCGACCAGAAAACATCATTACCAGGTCAGTTTCGTGCGGACCCGGCATTGATACATTGCCCGCCTTTCGGCTGGTTGCGGCCATTTGCATAATTCTGTCTTCAATATCAATCGCTGGCAATCCGGCATCTAGCAGCTGGTGCGCCTCCCCTTGCAAAAGAGCGTTCACTTTCGGAAATAAAGTATCCATCGCTGCCGACTGCCGGTTCATATCAGCAATAAGAGCAGCACGTGTTGCCATGATAGCAACCCCTGTTTCTGCCAGTATCTGCTCTAGCCCTGCAAACCAGCTTTTATCGCCAGTGCCATCAGCCAACAGCCGGCTGCGTTCACGCCACGCCTTTTCATACCGGACAATACGGCCATTATGGGCGTCATCAAACGCAATGGCGAGCCGGTCAACAAACCGGCGCCGCGATGATGCAGATCCGATGAATAAGCCATCCATCTGCGGGGTCAGCCATGATACAGCAAGATGCTGGGCAAGCGCATTCTGGGATGATGGGGCGCCTTGAATACGCACAATACGGCTTGCCTCAGGGTTGTCTGCATCAGCCCCGGTCCCGATTGTTAACGGTCCCTCAGGCGTTTCAAGCTCAGCAAAAAGCGCCCATGGCCCAATGGGGGCTTTGCGAGTGCCATCCTGCGCTGCGTCGGGCGCGCGGGTGCCAAAGGCATCACGAGACGCGCGCCGCAAGCCCCGTCCGGGGGCGAGCATGGAGAGCGCTTCCATCATGTTTGTTTTTCCGGCACCATTCGGGCCAGTCAGGACAACAGACTGGGCATCACACGCAAGCTCCGCATGGGTATAATTACGAAACTTGTCAACCGACAGCCGGCGCAGGCTGAACTGCTTTTCTGGGTACTGCGCTCGTGGCGGCACTGCCTTTGTTGCTGTAAGCGGCAAGACATCACCCATCAGCAGCAACTATACCCGCATCGGCATCAGGACAAACAGATTATCTTCGTCACCGGGAGTCGAAATAAGACTTGGCGAGCCTGAGTCTGATAAAGCCATCTGCATGATATCACCTTCGATTTGCTGGGCAATCTCAAGCAGGTAGCGTGCATTAAACCCGATTTCGATATCATCGCCGGAATAGGTAACTTCTAGCTCTTCTGTGGCGCTTGACGCATCAGGGTTGCTAGCAGACAAGGTAAGGGTGGTTCCAGAAACAGCTAGTTTTACCGAACGCGACTTTTCAGATGAGATAGTCGAGACCCGGTCAACAGCACTTGAAAACAGACTTCTATCGACTGTTAAAATCTTATCGTTACCCTCTGGAATAACCCGGGTATAATCCGGAAATGAGCCATCGATCAGTTTTGATGTGAGACGCACCGAACCAAAGGCAAACTCTGCCCGTGTTTCAGATAGGGATACGTGCATTTCACCTTCGGCATCATCCAGCAATTTGCGTAACTCACCAACTGCTTTGCGTGGCAGAATGATTTCCGGCATTGTCTCAGCGCCTTGCGGCATATCGATGCGCGCAAGAGCAAGCCTGTGGCCGTCTGTTGCAACCGCTGCCAAGGCGCCTGAGTCTGACTTATGGAAATAAATGCCATTCAGGTAATAACGGGTTTCTTCGGTTGAAATAGCAAACCGTGTCATATCGATCTGATGGCGTAAATCAGCTGTTGTCAGGATAAACTTCACCGGCAGGTCTGATGTGTTAAAAGCCGGGAAATCATCAACCGGTAATGTTGGCACCTTAAAGCTAGACCGACCAGCACTAATCTGGGCATTGCCATCAGATACATGGATGCTTACCTCAGACCCATCAGGCAGTTTGCGAATAATATCATTAAGGAGATGCGCCGGCACCGTGCAGCTTCCCTCCTGTATCACTGAACAATCCAGTTCAGTCATGATATCCATATCCATATCTGTTGCTGTCAAAGACAGCTTTGATGATTCGGCGCGCAGGACAATATTCGCAAGAATCGGAATTGTATTCCGACGTTCAACAACAGAACTTACATGGCCTAAAGGACGCAACAAATTCATCCGGTCGATAGCAATTTTCATCTGGACAAACCCTGTCTTATTCGTGGTAATGACGCGGTTATTTTAGTTCTACACACAAAATGTAGCATAATAAACACAAAAAACCGCTATATGTCGGTGAAAAACGTCGACTGTTCACACATAAAAACGGCTTGTTCATTCCAGAACAAGGTGCCAGCCAAGCGCGACAGCATTATAAGTGTTTAATTATCAACCAGATTTGCTTTTAACGTGCTGATATCATCAGCAATTTCAGCATCATCACGAAGCAATTCACCAACTTTACGCACAGCGTGCATAATTGTTGTGTGATCACGGCCACCAAAACGGCGCCCGATCTCTGGATAGGAAAATGTCGTTAAATCTTTGGACAGATACATGGCAATCTGGCGCGGCCGTGCAACGGTGCGCGAGCGGCGCGCAGAAAACATATCAGCTGTCCGAATATTATAATAACTTGCGACCTGCTTTTGAATATCTTCAACCGTGACACGCCTGTTATTGCTGCGTAGCAAATCGGATAATACCTCACGCGCCATTTCAACGGTAATATCGCGGCCAACCAATGTTGCTTGTGCAACCAGCCTGTTGAAGGCCCCTTCGATTTCACGAATATTGGATGTGATTCGGTTAGCAAGGAACTCAAGAACCTTATCTGGGACCAGAACATCACAGCGCTCACGCCGAGACTGCAGGATTCCCAGCCTTAGCTCATAATTAGCCGGATGAATATCAGCAACCATACCCCAGCCAAGACGCGAGCGCAGCCGCTCTTCCATGCCGGATAGGTCTGTTGGTGATTTATCAGCAGACAGAATCACCTGACGCCCATCTTCAACAAGCGCATTGAAGGTATGAAAGAACTCTTCCTGGGTTGAATCCTTACCAGAAATAAACTGCACATCATCAATCATCAGAACGTCAACAGACCGGAACTGCTCTTTGAATGACATCATGTCGCGATACCGCAACGCACGGATAAATCTGTACATGAATTTTTCGGCCGATAAATACATCACCCGGCGATGCGGATGACGGGCGTTAATTTCCCATGCGATCGCGTGCATCAAATGCGTTTTACCAAGACCAACCCCACCATAGAGGAAAAGCGGGTTAAAGGCTGCTGTTGTTGTTTCAGCAACACGGCGGGCAGCAGCAAATGCCAGCTCGTTTGGCTTGCCAACAATAAATCTATCAAAAGTGAAACGACTATCAAGACCGCCAACCATATCAGCTGCGTTTTGTGATGCTGGCGCATCTGTCTCTGGCATCTGTGATAAGCGTGGTGGATAATCTGGTGCTGATTTCACCGACGCTGACTGCATTGGCGCTG
>DGJU01000047.1:18980-42925 GCA_002387605.1 Alphaproteobacteria bacterium UBA4588
CCATATTCGCGCTTTAGCATAAAGCGCAGTTTTTCTGCATATTGTGACTGCACGCGGTCACGAATAAACGAATTTCCCGCCTGAAGAACAAGGCCCTTTTCAGATAATGTAACAGGCGTGAGATTTTTAATCCAAGCCTGCCATTTAGTATCTCCCAAATCCTGCTTCATTGCCGCAGACACACGCCCCCAGATTGAAGAGACAGTCTCAATCGGCTCTCCTGCAACAACAGAATCAGACACAGTGTTTTTTGTGTCTATCTCCTGCTGCGGAGAAAGGAAGTTACGTGGATCAGACATGAATACCTAAAGATTATCGGAATTTAAATTTTGGTTTTTAGTCGCCAGAAATCCAGAAATCTGCCGCGAATAGTAGGCAGAAAAACCCATATCCAAGCCTGACCCAAGACACTCTGTGCATCGTCAAATCTAGCCTTAAACAATCTTAGAAAGCAAGGCGCCGAATCGGCAATAACAGAAAATATATTTTCCGAATCAGCATAATTTGCGCTTGACACTATATGTGTAAAATTTAGGTCTGTGCGGCTGACCCACTTCTTCTTTTGCAAACTAAATCAGCATCTTTATGGCATGCGAATCACAGAGAATCAGGCACTAGAGACTAAGCCTCTGTCGCTGTGCCACTTTATTATTTGTGAAGAAAAAGAAAAAAATGAGGTGTAATAGGCTTTAATTCGCCAAAAAGGCACAAAAAAAGCAGGAGGTTTCCTGCTTTCTTGCGATCTTTGCGCTATACTTACAGATTACCTGCAAGAAACTTGTCTAAGCTTTAGGCGCCAACAGCCTTAACGCGTGCTGAAAGACGCGATACTTTGCGTGAAGCGGTGTTTTTGTGAATAACACCTTTCGTTACGCCGCGCATAATCACTGGCTGGGCTTCTTTTAGCGCCACCTGAGCTGATTCTTTATCACCAGATGTAATCGCCAACTCAACCTTCTTGATGAAGGTACGCATGCGGCTTATCCGGCTTTTGTTGATCTCAGCACGATTCGCGTTGCGGCGGATACGTTTTTTTGCAGATTTGTGATTTGCCATCACGAGTCCTCTAAATGTAGTAAATAAAACAGACTGCGGCTTATAAACCGCCTATCTGATATGGTCAAGCATTCTGTCACCTTTTTAGCCAGAAACCTGTCAAACACTGGCTCTTATAGCAGATTTAGGGGCTAGGAGCTGTCCGGCACACTAATTATCGCGACGGTTGAAGAGCGATTCGCCACAAACCTAACCCGTTAACTTTGACCTGTTTTATCATCACTTCTTCTTGGCCTCGCCGGAACAGATTGCCACTACCCTGCCAGCCAAGAGGTGGCAGAACAGACCTATAATAAGCGCGAATAGCTGACGCTGGCGCATCTGTTGTTGCGAAGAGGACAATGATGCGTCCTGAGGGCGAATCAAAGCTGAACCCAAGCTCGGTCGCAACAACAAGGCTATCTTCGAGCGGAATATCTGCGAGCCAGCGTGCTTCGGATGCCACAGAGCCGCTTTGCTGGGCTTTGGCTGTCTGAAGACATGTGACAACAATTAGTCCGGCAAGCACTACCAGAACAAAAGACAGACGTTTCACTGCGTCATTGGGAATTAGGGATTTCATCATCATCGCACCTGCATTATCAATCTGGCACCGTTTATCCAGTTAAAAGAATGAGAAGGCCAGAGCTACCCTGTCTACAATGCCTTAGCGCTGACACGAAGGACAGTAAAAACTAGCGCGACCTGACTGCCGCAACTCTTTAATCGGCGTTGCACAGGTCAGGCACGGCTCGGATGTGCGGCCATAAACTGAAAGGCGTTGCACAAAATAGCCAATTTCGCCGCCTGGCTGAACATGGTCGCGCAACGAGGTTCCGCCAGCTTCAATCGCCGCAGCCAGCACTGTGCGAATCGCTATCACTAGCTTTTCAGCTCTTTTGCCTGCAATTGTTTGCGCCAGCCGCCGCGGCGATATACCCGACATATGTAACGCTTCATTCACATAGATATTGCCAAGCCCTGCAATGAGGCGCTGGTCAAGCAAGGCTGATTTTATCGGCGTTTTTTTACCCCTCAACACATCCGAAAGCCACGGGCCGGACAAATGGTTTGATAAGGGCTCAATACCTAAATGAGACAATAGCGGATGTTCGGCCTCGCCACCGGCTGGAATAATATCAAGATGACCAAAACGGCGGGGGTCTGAAAACACCATCCAACTACCGGTCTCCATTTCTAGTGAGAAATGGTCATGGGTGCCAAATTCCGGTTTGTTATCATAAAGACGGATTGCCCCTGACATGCCGAGATGCACAAGAAGGGTGGTATTATCTTCTAGCGGGACCATAATATATTTTGCACGTCTCCGCGGCTCACCACAGCGTTGCCCGGTTAAATGAGCTGCCATACCGTCAGGTAACGGCCAGCGCAAATCTGAGCGTGTCAGGCGGACAGACTTGATACATTGCCCTGCAAGGGCTGGTGAAATCGCACGCTTAACAGTTTCAACTTCAGGTAATTCAGGCACAGCGCAGTCTCCAGACATATTATTTTGCCATTGCTTGGCATTCCCCTAACAGAGGGTGTCTGATATAACGGGGTTGTACCCTATCCTAGACTCTAAACCAGAGCGGATAAAACTGAAAGTCGTATACCCATATTGAAAGCTCGTATTGTTGCGTGCTTTTAAGGCAGTTTTACCCCGTTCGTTAACACTGTGGAATTCATGACACCACCTATATCTGATAGACCTAGCCTGACATCTCCATCTGCGCCTTCTGGTGAGGGCGCGAGCGATATTGATTTTGGCTTTACCCGTGTTCCCATTGCCGAAAAACAAGGCCGTGTTGCCGAAGTTTTCTCATCCGTAGCAGGCTCTTATGATATCATGAATGATCTGATGAGCGGTGGTGTTCACAGACTTTGGAAGGGTGCATTAATGGATTGGCTTGCGCCGCGTTCAGGCCAGAAGCTCGTCGATTTAGCAGGCGGAACAGGTGATGTTGCCTTGCGGTTTCTTCGCCGTGGCGGCGGCTCTGCCCATATTGTCGACATTAATGAAGACATGCTGAATGCAGGTCGCAAACGCCGCGATCTTACGTCATATGCAGACCGGCTCACTTGGACTGTTGCTAGTGCCGAAGATATACCAATAGATGATAATAGTGTTGATCGTGTGACAATCAGTTTTGGCCTTCGCAATGTCACAGACAGACAAGCAGCGCTAGCAGAGGCTCATCGCATTTTAAAACCGGGCGGCCGATTCTGTTGCCTTGAATTTTCTCATATTACAACACCAGCACTTGGTAAAATCTATGATTTATGGTCGTTTCAGGCGCTACCCCGGATTGGCCGGATAGTTGCGAATGATGAAGCAGCCTATCGTTATCTGGTTGAATCTATTCGCACATTTCCAACACAGCAGGAACTAGCCGACATGTTTAGTCAGGCGGGGTTTGCACAAGTAAGGGTGCGGAATCTGTCATCTGGGATTGCAGCGATCCATTCTGGCTGGAAGCTTGATTGATGGGTTGGCTCGTTATTCTTTTCCGGCTCCCCCGCACCGGCTGGATTCTTGGGCGCGCAGGTGTTCTGGGACATCTATCACAAATCGAATTATTGCCGCCCTGGCTAAGGCGCCTGCTGTCTTTTGTGAATTTTATTATAGCCGGAAGCTCGGCAAAAAAAGACGCTGGACAGGCCTTATGCGATGCCTTGCAGGCCTCTGGCCCAGCCTTTATCAAATTTGGTCAAGCACTTGCAACACGTGCAGATCTTATTGGGCCGGAATTAGCCAACGGCCTCTCACAGCTACAAGATAGCTTGCCTGCTTTTTCAGGAGATGTTGCCCGCCGCCATATTGAAAAAACAACTGGCAGACCCGTTTCAGATTTATTCACAGATTTTAACGGTGATGCTGTTGCCGCTGCCTCAATAGCGCAGGTTCACAAAGCTGTCTTGCATGATGGCCAGACCGTTGCTGTAAAATTGCTCCGACCTCATATTGCCCAGCGTATGCAGGCTGATATCCGGTTTTTTCGGGCCCTGGCTATTCTGGTTGAAACTGTTGCGCCCGGCCTCAAGCGGCTTAAGCTTGTTACGGCAGTGGAACAGTTTGCCACCCTCTCTGAGATTGAGCTCGACCTGCGTATGGAAGCAGCAGCAGGAGGCAGGCTCGCTGAAAATATGGCCGGCGATGACGGCATAAGAATACCGCATATACATATCGAGCATTCGACAACTGATATGCTGGTGATGGAATGGATTGACGGCGTTAAAATCGATGACAGGATTGCGTTGGAAGCAGCGGGCCATGATATTGCGGCTGTCACAAATATTGCGGCTGCCAGTTTCTTTAATCAGGTGTTTCGCGACGGATATTTCCATGGTGATATGCATCCCGGCAATATTTTCATCACGGCTGATGGAACATTGGTGCCCATTGATTTTGGCATTATGGGGCAGCTTGACCTCAAAGACAGACTGTTTCTGGCCCAGCTACTCGTTGCTATCCTTACGCGTGATTATGATAAGGTCGCATCTTTGCATGCTGATGCTGGCATGCTCCCAGACGATATTTCACTACCCCTCTTTTCACAAAATCTGCGGGCCGTGGTTGACCCTGTTCTGGGCAAATCGCTTGGCGATATCTCACTAGGACTTGTTCTTGGTCAGATTTTACGGCTATCAACCCGATTTGAAATTTCCGTGCAGCCTCAATTCACTCTTCTGCAAAAAACTATGGTTATGGCTGAAGGGGTTGCGCGAAGCCTTAACCCGAACGCTAATATGTGGGAATTATCAAAGCCACTAGCTGAAAAATGGATGGCTGACCATGCACATCCTGCCGCTGTCCTTCACCGTACTATCACAGAAGTATCCAGCATTATTCGCCGACTTCCTGGCGTGCTTGACCGGTTAGAGCAGGCCCCAGAACCACCAGCGAAGCAACCATATTTTGCCCTGATAATAACCAGCCTGCTCTCTGTGACAGCGATTGTCATTTCCCTTGCAGCCTTGCTACGCTAACGCTATTGTTGTGAATAGTTCACGAATTTGTGAATTTTAGGAAAACTGCCTTGGTGCGGAACCATAACATGACAGACTTTAATACTCTTTTTGATCAGATTATCGCCGAGCTGGGCGGACGGGATGCCGTTATGGCGCTGTTGGATGTAGGACCAAGCGCCTTATCCAATTACCGGAAACGCGGCACCATCCCTTCGGCAAAACAAGCTCTTCTCGATGAGGCACTTGCAAGAAAAGGGTTAACGTTTGAGGCAGATGACTTACGGCTTAGCGCGCGCAATTCGGGTGAAATGCGGCGCGTCCTGCTTATTATTACCGGTGGCATAGCGGCTTATAAGGCTCTTGATCTTGCGCGCCGACTAATGGAGCGGGGGATTTCAGTCACAGGGGTGATGAGCAAGGGCGCGCAGGAATTTATCACACCGCTTTCAGTGTCTGCTTTGACAGGAGAAAAAGTCTACACAGATTTATTTTCCCTCACCGACGAAGCTGAAATGGGCCATATCAGGCTCGCAAGAGAGACTGACATGGTTCTTGTTGCACCGGCCACAGCTCATTTCATTGCGAAAATGGCGCATGGTATGGCCGATTGCCTAGCAAGCACTATCTGCCTTGCGACCAGTGCGCCTGTGATGATAGCGCCAGCAATGAACCCCCAGATGTGGGCCCATCCTGCCCTACAACATAACCTTACGACACTGGCGCAGCGGGGGGTTGAGATAATCGCACCGGCAATAGGTGATACAGCCTGCGGCGAGGTTGGCGCTGGCCGGCTTGAAGAGCCTATTATCATTGCAGAGCAGGTTTCAGCGCGGGTGCGGCAGACACATCAAACCGTGGCCTTAAGCGGTAAACATATTCTGATTACCTCAGGCCCAACAATCGAGCCTATCGACCCCATTCGCTTTATCGCCAACAGGTCTTCTGGAAAACAAGGTCATGCGCTTGCCGCTGAAGCTGTCCGGCGCGGGGCGCGTGTCACATTAGTCTCTGGCCCTGTTACAGAGCCGCCGCCAGCCGGGCTAACACATATCAGCATTGAAACAGCCCATCAGATGAAAGAAGCGTGTGAAGCAGCCTTGCCAGCAGATAGCGCTATTTGTGCAGCAGCCGTTGCAGACTGGCATGTTGTCGGCGCTAGCACCAGCAAGCATAAAAAGACACAAGCGGGGCCACCTGTTATCACACTTGCAACAAATCCTGATATTCTAGCAGGTCTTTGTCAGCATGATAAACGGCCATCGCTGGTAATAGGCTTTGCGGCTGAAACAGATAATCTTGAGACTGCAGCACGCGAAAAACGTATCCGAAAAGGATGTGACTGGCTCATCGCCAATCATATTGTAGCAGACGCTGAGCAGTCTGTTTTCGGGGCTGATACTAATCAGGTTCTGTTTATCTCCTCAGACGCGTGTGAGGATTGGCCAAGCCTTAAGAAAACTGACGTTGCGCGGCGCATCTTTGACCGAATGGAGGCATGGTTTGACTGTGACTAAAATTTCATTTCTGCAAGCGGCTCACGCCCAACACTTACCGCTGCCCAGCTACCAGACAGCCGGCGCTGCCGGTATGGATTTGCAGGCTGCATTAGGCCCGGAAATAGTTACGCTTATGCCTGGTATGCGGACTGCGGTTCCGACCGGCCTTCACTTATCACTGCCGCCAACAATGGAAGCTCAAATTCGGCCACGTTCAGGTCTTGCACTCAAACAAGGGCTTACTGTTGTGAATGCGCCGGGCACAATAGATAGTGATTACCGCGGGGAGATTAAGGTTCTGCTTATCAATCTGGGCCAAGAGCCAGTTGAAATCACAGATGGAATGCGTATTGCCCAGATGGTCCTCGCCTCTGTTCTACGGCCTGAAATTACCCATAGCGATAAGCTTGATGATACAGAACGCGGCGCAGGTGGCTTTGGGTCAACAGGAACGGGGTCATGATCCTCAATGATGATGAGCTAGAACGCTATGCCCGTCAGGTTGTTATGCCTGAAATTGGAGAAGAGGGACAAAAACGCCTCTGCGATTCGCATGTTGCCATTATCGGATTAGGAGGACTTGGGGCGCCTGTTATAATGGCACTTGCCGGAGCCGGAATTGGCCGCCTCAGCCTGATCGATGATGATGATGTCTCACTCTCAAATCTGAATCGCCAGTTTGTCCATAATACCCAGACACTTGGATTATCTAAGATACAGAGCGCAGCAGCGTTTATTCACTCCCTTAATCCAGAGATTACGCTTCACACCCATCATCAACGTTTTGATGCTGAAACCGGCCCAACCCTTCTTGGCGATGTCGATATTGTCATTGATTGCTCAGACCTGCCGGCAACACGCTATGCGGTAAATGCCTGTTGCATTGCCTTACAGATTCCGCTTGTTTTCGGCGGCGCTGTGCGAACCGATGGTCAGGTGACAAGCTTCCTGCCGGCGGATGAGAAAAGCCCCTGTTTTAGATGTCTGTTTCCAGAGGCAGATGTTGAATTTGCCCAAGCGCCGTCTTGTGCACAAGCTGGCATTCTGGGCACAACAACAATGGTTATTGGTGCATTGCAGGCGGCTGAAGCCATTCGCATTCTTATCGGGTTCGGAGAGAGCCTCTGTGGGACTTTGCTACTATATGACGGCTTGAACGCGTCATTCACGCCGATAAAGGCACAACGCGCGCCAGACTGTTCTGCCTGCGGGCACCGGCCTTAAAGCATTGCGGCAACAACACGGTCGGGCGGTGTGTGCCCATCAACAAAAGTCTGAATATTAATAATGACCTTATCGCCCATAGCGTGCCTGCCCTCGATCGTTGCAGACCCAATATGCGGCAGCAGGACAACATTTGGTAATGTCAGAAGCTGTTCTGGAATCGCTGGCTCATCTTCATAAACATCAAGACCTGCACCTGCGAGCTTTCCGTCCGCTAACAATTTTGCCAACGCTAATTCATCAACAATTTCGCCGCGAGCCGTATTCACAAGATAAGCATGTTCTGGCATCAGCGAAAGACGCTCCTCAGACAGCATCCGGTGGGTTGCCTCTGTGTGCGGACAATTAACTGATACAATATCCATCCGGCGCAGCATTTCATCCAAATCATCCCAGAAGGTTGCTTCAAGCTCAGCTTCTATCGCCGGATGAACAGGCTTACGGTTATGATAATGCACTGACATACCAAATCCGCGGGCACGGCGTGCGATCGCCTGACCTGTCTGGCCCATGCCGATAATACCAAGCCGCTTGCCGTTTATACGGTGTCCTAGCATGCTTGTAGGTGACCATCCGGTCCAATTACCTGACCGTGCCAAAGCATGCCCTTCTATAAGCCTGCGCGGCACAGCAAGGATAAGTGACATCGTCACATCAGCTGTATCTTCAGACAAAACGCCTGGGGTATTTGTTACCGTAATGCCTTTTTTCTTGGCGGCATCAAGGTCAATATGGTCAACACCTGCGCCAAAAGACGCAATGAGTTTCAACTGAGGGCCTGCCTGTTCGATAAGGGCGCCATCAAGCCTGTCTGTTACGGTTGGCACCAGAACATGCGCACGTTGTAAGGCATCACCAAGTTCACTCTCACCAAGAGGAATATCCTGACTATTGAGTTCAGCATCAAAAAGCTCGCGCATCCGTGTTTCGGTTGCATCTGGCAGTTTCCGCGTCAGAATAACCTTCTGTTTCATGCTGCAGCCATCTCCTCAGTTACACCCGAACATAAATTGCAGAACCCTAGATTTTAGGTGAACCCACAAAGCTGCCCTTAGGTGAGGCACATAAGCGGCTTTTTCTTACTTGCAAGAAAGGACACCGCCTACTCCTTTATAATCGAGCCTAGCATGTCTTTCCACATCTGAAATGCCCTGATGACTGTTTTCCTGTTTGAAGGGCGCCGTAAAGTGCAGCTATTTGAGGCATGGACAGGAAAAAAGCTTCCTAGTCAAAAGGCCGTAAAATTTGCCTACTGAAACAGGTTTACCGTGTTTTTCAGGTGATACCGAGATGATTCTTCTATAGGTTCTTCCTAACGACTTAATGATGATAGAAGGCTTAATGGCTGTGATAACAATTTTTCAGCGACTAACGCTCGGTGCTTTCGCCAGCATAATAATGATGTGGACTAGTGCTTTTCAGCCTGTAATGGCCCAGCAATCTGCTACCTCACAAACGGGCGGAAGCCTCACAACCCGCGCTGTCATTCAAGGATCAGGTCTGCCGGTGCCGCGCTTTGTGTCGCTCAAATCTGCGAAGGTAAATATGCGTGTTGGGCCAGGCAGAGAATATCCGCTGGACTGGGTTTATGTCCGCAGTGGTCTGCCGGTAAAAGTCATTGCTGAATTTGATGTCTGGCGCAAAATTATTGACCATGAAGGCTCAACAGGCTGGGTCCATGGTCAGCTTGTGACCCTCAAACGTCATGCAATTATCACTGAGGCGTTTGTAAAACTGCGCCGCAAACCCAGTGCCGAAGCTGAGGCAGTGGCAATCGCAGAAAAAGATGTCGTGATGGAAATTCAATTTTGTGAGAAAGAATGGTGCAAACTTGCCTCCGCAGATGTCAAAGGATGGGCACTACGCGCCAGTTTCTGGGGCATGCTAGAGGGTGAGGCCCTCAATTAAAAAACACCGCTTGCATGGCAGAGGCCATCATGCATGTTACTCATTTAACCGCAATGCCGAGAAAAGGCGCTCCTCTGTGGCAATCTGGTGCTAATTAGTCTAGAATGTCCTAATTTTAATCGTGTAATTTGTGCAAGGAAGGCTCAGGAAAATCATGTCTCTGACCCATAGAAATTCTTTTTCGTATGACGATCTCATTAGCTGCGCCAAGGGCGAAATGTTTGGACCCGGAAACCCGCAGCTTCCTTTGCCCCCAATGCTGATGACCGATAGAATAACCAGCATTACTGAAAAGGGTGGCGCTTCTGATAAAGGGTTTATTGAGGCAGAGCTTGATATTCATCCAGACCTCTGGTTCTTTCCCTGCCATTTTGAGGGCGACCCTGTTATGCCAGGCTGCCTTGGTATGGATGGTCTGTGGCAACTGGTTGGCTTCCACCTTGGCTGGCTGGGCGGCAAAGGGCGCGGCCGGGCCTTGTCTGTCGGTGAAGTAAAATTTACCGGACAAATTCTTCCGACAGCAAAGCTGGTAACCTTCCAGCTGGATCTGAAACGAATCATTATGCGCCGGCTTGTCATGGGCATCGCTGATGGCCGTGTTCTGTGCGATGGTGAAACTGTTTTTGAAGCGAATGATATTCGCGTTGGCTTGTTTGGTGCTGAAGGAGAATAAATTATGAGACGTGTTGTTGTTACCGGTATTGGTATTGTTTCGTCTATTGGCACTGATGCAGATGCCGTAACTCAGTCCTTGCGCAATGGCACGTCCGGCATTGTAGCAGCCCCTGATTATGCAGAACTTGGGTTCCGCTCTCAGGTCAAAGGTGCAGTTGATATTGATCTCAGCGAACATATCGACAGAAAACAGATGCGCTTTATGGGCGAGGGTGCTGGCTATGCTGTTGTTGCTATGCAGCAGGCTGTGGCTGATTCAGGATTGAGCGAAGCAGAAGTATCACACCCGCGCACGGGCCTCATCGCAGGTAGTGGCGGCCCATCAACCGCCAATCTTCTGGCGGCAGCAGATATCACACGCGAAAAAGGACCAAAACGGGTTGGCCCCTACATGGTGCCACGCTGTATGTCGTCGACTGTGTCGGCTTGTATTGCGACTTTCTTTAAAATCAAAGGTGTTAATTACACAATTTCATCTGCCTGCTCTACCTCAGCGCATTGTATAACAGCTGGTGCTGATGCAATTCGCTACGGCATGCAGGATGTTGTATTTGCTGGCGGCGGTGAAGAGCTGCACTGGACATTATCGGTGCTGTTTGATGCTATGGGCGCGATGTCATCACGCTATAATGATACGCCGGAAAAAGCCTCACGCGCTTATGATGCAAACCGTGATGGTTTTGTTATCGCCGGCGGCGGCGGTATGGTTGTACTAGAAGATTATGACCGTGCAGTCGCACGCGGGGCAAAAATCTATGCTGAAATCGTTGGTTATGGCGCTAACTCTGATGGCCATGACATGGTCGCACCATCAGGTGAAGGCGCACAACGCTGCATGGAATTAGCGCTTGCCGGATTTGATGGAAATGGACTGGTACAGCCTGTTGATTATATCAATGCGCATGGCACATCAACGCCCGTAGGCGATGTGAAAGAACTTGAAGCTGTTCACGCCGTGTTTGGTCCTCGTGGCTATCTTCCTGTCGTCACATCAACCAAATCGCTTACCGGACACTCTCTTGGTGCAACCGGCGTTCAAGAAGCCATTTATACGATGCTGATGATGCAGAATAGTTTTATCGGTGCCTCAATCAATATTGATGAGCCTGACGAAGCTATCGGCGATATTCCAATCCCATCGGCATGTATGGAGAATAAGCAAATCTCGCTTGCTCTGTCTAACTCCTTTGGGTTTGGCGGTACTAACGCAACATTAGCTTTGGCGCGTATCTAACGCTCGCTTAAGCAAGGAGACGCACATTATGGGAATACTCAGTGGCAAACGTGGCCTTATTATGGGCGTGGCAAATGAGCGTTCTGCTGCATGGGGCATTGCAGCGGCAGCCGCCAGCCATGGCGCAGAGCTTGCTTTTACCTATCAGATAGAAGGGTTTCGCAAACGCCTTGAGCCCTTGGCTGCGTCTATTGGCTCATCACTATTAATCGAATGTGATGTAGCCGAGGACGGCGCCATTGCAAAAAGCTTTGCTGAACTGAGCACAAGCTGGGATAGCCTTGATTTTGTTGTTCATGCAATCGGCTTTTCCGATAAGTCAGAGCTGAAGGGCGCCTATTATAATACAAGCCGGCAGAATTTTGCTGATACGATGCTTGTCTCTGCCTTTTCCTTTACAGAGGTAGCAGCAGCAGCCCGCAAGATGATGCCAAATGGTGGGTCGCTTCTGACCATGTCATATCTGGGCGGGGTGCGCACATCACCTAATTATAATGTGATGGGCGTTGCCAAAGCTGCTCTGGAGGCCTCAACACGTTATCTTGCTGTTGACCTCGGCGGCGAGAATATCAGAGTGAATACGCTTTCAGCTGGTCCCATGCGGACATTGGCTGGCTCGGCTATCACAGGCGCACGTCATATTTTTAGACATTCTGAAAAACATGCGCCGCTGGGCCGCAATCCTGATATTGAGGAGGTGGGGCGCGCCGGTGTTTACTTACTGTCTGACCTTTCAAGCGGCGTCACAGGTGAGCTTCATTATGTAGATGGCGGTTATCATCACATTGGTGTTCCAAGCGAAGACGTTGAATAGAAGTTTTTATCTTCACAGCAGAATTTATAAGTGAAAAAAAGGGCTGCCAAATGGCAGCCCTTTTTCATTCATATAAGGTAGTGGCAGAGCCCTATTCTTCGGTCTCATTTGCTGTATCTATATCAGCGCCAGTTTCCTGATCAACACGCTTCATTGAAAGCTTAACTTTACCACGGTTATCAAAGCCAATGACTTTGACTTTAACCATATCACCTTCGCTCACAACGTCTGTTGTCTGAGCAACGCGCTCATTTTTCAGCTCGGAGATATGGACAAGTCCGTCACGGGCACCAAGGAAGTTAACGAACGCACCGAAATCGACAGTTTTAACAACCTTACCGTCATAGATTTCGTTAAGTTCTGGCTCAGCAACGATATCACGGATACGCGCAAGTGCGGCATCAGATGAATTCTGGCTAACAGCAGCAACAGATACTGTACCATCATCTTCGATATCAATTTTTGCGCCTGTTTCTTCGACGATCTCTCTTATCATCTTACCACCTGGTCCAATGATATCACGAATTTTATCAACTGGAATTTTGATGGTTGTAATTTTAGGAGCAGAATCTGCCAATGCATCACGCGCTGATGTAAGAGCTTTTGCCATTTCATCAAGGATATGTAAGCGGCCATCACGTGCCTGATCCAATGCAATTTGCATGATTTCAGGTGTAATAGACGTAATCTTGATATCCATCTGAAGTGAGGTGATGCCTGTTTCTGTTCCCGAAACTTTAAAGTCCATATCGCCCAAATGATCTTCATCACCCAGAATATCGGACAGGACAGCAAACTTATCGCCTTCCTTAATCAGACCCATTGCAATACCCGCAACAGGACGCGCAAGCGGCACGCCCGCATCCATCATAGCAAGCGATGTACCACAGACAGTCGCCATTGATGATGAACCGTTTGATTCAGTGACTTCCGATACAATACGGATTGTATATGGGAATTCATCCTTTGACGGCAGAAGCGGATTAATCGCGCGCCATGCAAGCTTTCCATGTCCGATTTCACGGCGACCAGGAGATCCTACGCGGCCTGCTTCACCAACAGAGTAAGGCGGGAAGTTATAATGGAGCATGAAGCGTGAACGGGATTCACCCGCAAGCGCATCAATGATTTGCTCATCCTGACCTGTACCCAATGTTGAAACAACAAGCGCTTGTGTTTCGCCCCGTGTGAACAAAGCCGAGCCGTGCGTGCGCGGGAGCATGCCAACTTCAGCAACAATCGGACGCACTGTCTTTGTATCACGGCCATCGATACGGATACCTGTTTTCAGGATATCAGAGCGAACAATATCTGATTCCATTTCTTTCATCAGAGAGCCAACCATCACTGAGTCAGCACCCTCGCCCGCAAGCGATGATGCTTCAGAGCGAACAACAGCTACCGCTGACTGACGCTCGGATTTATCAGCATGACCGTAAGCTGCTGACATCTTATCGCGTAAAGCTGCCAGTGTTTTACGCATAGGAGCTGCTTCAGGTGCTTCTTGCGGAAGATCACGAGGCTCTTTTGCTGCTGATTCTGCCAGATCAATAATAGCATCGATAGCAACCTGCATCTGCTGATGACCAAAATTAACAGCACCGAGCATATCGGCTTCTGAAAGTTCAGAGGCTTCTGATTCAACCATCAGCACGCCTTCTTTGGTGCCAGCAACAATCAGATCAAGATTTGATACTTCTGATTGAGACAAGGTTGGGTTCAGGACATAAGCGCCGTCAATCATGGCAACACGTGCCGCCGCGATTGGGCCAAAGAAGGGAACACCTGATAATGTCAGAGCAGCAGAAGCGCCGACCATGGCAACGATGTCCGGGTTGTTTTCCATATCATGTGACAGCACAGTACAGATGACCTGTGTTTCGCACTTAAATTCCTTCGGGAATAGTGGGCGGATAGGTCTGTCAATCAGGCGACAAACGAGTGTCTCATTTTCAGACGGGCGTCCTTCACGCTTGAAAAATCCACCTGGGATTTTACCAGCAGCGTATGTTTTTTCCTGATAATTTACCGTGAGCGGGAAAAAATCCTGCCCCGGCCTTGCTGATTTAGCGGCAACAGCTGTGCAAAGCACACTTGTTTCGCCCATAGTGGCGAGAACTGCGCCATCAGCCTGACGGGCGATTTTGCCTGTTTCCAGAACAAGGGTTTTTCCGCCCCAGTCAATTTCTTTGCGATAAACGTGAAACATATATTGTCTCTTTCCTAAAGTTCGATGATGGCTTTCTGCCATCCGTCATTACAATTCCTCCGAATTGAGGCATTGTTTGTTAATGCCACGACCGGCACGTAAAACCGGCAAAGTGAGCACTGTAATTTCATTTTTTACGGGGACGTTACATGGGTATGACACTCAGTCCGGTCACCTGCCAGCCTGTCTGGCATCCGCTTCTTCTTCTGAATGCGGTGATAATACTCTTCTATTCTCTATTTCCAAGCCGCAGTAATGGCAGAGAATCGGCATAAAAGCAAGCTAATGCCTATAAAAAACCGCCCCACGCGCATCTCTGCTGTGGGGCGGTGTATCTTGTCAAACAAACCGAATTAGCGACGAAGACCCAGCTTAGCAATCAGGTCCTTGTAAGCAGCTTCATTCCGCTTGCGGATATAATCAAGGTGGTGACGACGCTGACCAACCATTTTTAGCAGGCCACGGCGTGACGCGAAGTCTTTTTTATGTGTTTTCATGTGGTCAGTCAGGTACAGAATACGGTCGGTTAGAATTGCGACCTGTACAGCTGATGACCCTGAATCTGCGCCATCTTTACCAAATTCAGCTACAAGTTCAGCCTTGCGCTCTTTTGAAATCGACATCACATTCTCCTATCTCTTTAGCGAACAAGCTTGTCTTCAGACAAGATGTTCAGGTTACAGGTTGAGCACCCGTATCGGTGAAATCTGCATGCCGTCCAGCTTCACAAGGGCAACGGGGTGATCGTTGAAAACAGCAATGACTGCCTCACTATCATCTCGCGACCCCAAACAAACTATTGGGCTAATCTGGGCTTCTGTAAGGAGTACAACCTGCCCAAACCGCAGTTTTCGTGCCTGCACCTCGTTAAGGGCCACTGCCGGGATGTCGTCCAGCACGGTCAATATCGAAGTGATATACGAATACGCGGGCGCACTTTGCCCCACTTTGTCTAATAAATCCAGAGAAATTGCATCAGCTACGCTAAATTTACCAACTGACAGACGCCGCAGAGCTGTTACATGCGCTGCTGTACCAAGAGCGCGCCCAAGGTCGCGGGCAAGGGAGCGGATATAAGAGCCCTTACCGCACACAACATGAAACCGAGCTGATTCAGCGTCACAAGATAGTAAATCAAACGAATCAATCTGAATATCACGCGCAGCAAGCGCCAGCTTGGCCGAACCCTCTTGGTTATTTTTATCAGCATTGCGGGCAACAGCATAGGCGCGCTGTCCGGCAACTTTCACAGCAGAATAATCAGGTGGTATTTGCTGGATAAGTCCTGTGAATGCCGGAAGAGCGGCCAGAATATCAGCTTCTGACGGGCGAATATCGCTGCGCTGCGTAACCTCGCCTTCTGTATCATCTGTCTGCGTTTCTGCGCCCCAGACAAGGCTGAATTCATAAGATTTCTGGGCTGTCATAACATAGGAGATTGTTTTTGTTGCCTCACCAAGTGCAATCGGCAACACACCGCTTGCAAGCGGATCAAGCGTACCAGCATGGCCCGTTTTCATCCCCTTAAAGGCTTTTCGGACAATCGCAACTGCTTTTGCAGACGAGATGCCGACTGGCTTATCAAGAACTATCCAGCCATGGCAGTCGCTCGAAGATGGGTTAGGAGGAGAGTTTGTCATGCTCACTATCATCAGCCGAATCAGTCTCATCAACATCCTGATCGTAGCTAGCGTCATGCTCGCTTATTGACGCAAAAGCGCGGGAAATCTTATCAGCATTATCATAAGAGGTATCAGTGAAGAATTTAAGCCGTGGCAGGCGCCGAAGATGTACCTTCCCAGCGATTAGATGAGCTAACTTTGGGGCTGCCAGATTCAATGTCGGCAACACAATATCAAGCCTGTCACCGCCAAGCGTCATGACATAGACAGCCGCGTTGCTAAGATCAGGGCTCACTGAGACTTCTGATACGGTAATGGGAACAGTATCAAGCCCCTCAATATGAGTTTCCTGACGCATCAATAGGGCTGCGAGATGATGCCGTAGCTCTTCCCCCACCCGTAGCTGACGCTGGCTTGGTCCTGTTCCAGATCTATGTTTGCGTGTCATAATCGCCTGTCTTTGACGCAGATGTACTGTTAAAATTATTGATGCTTAATCAAGCGTACGGGCAACTTCTGTTAGCTCGAAACATTCGATCATATCGCCTTCTTGGATATCAGAATAATTTTCGAACGCCATACCACATTCCATACTCTCACGAACTTCTTTTACTTCATCTTTGAAGCGGCGCAGGGTTTTCAATGATCCCTCATGGACAACAATATTATCACGCAGCAACCGTACCTTACAGCCACGCTTGATGATGCCATCTGTGACCATACAACCAGCAACCTTGCCATATTTTGACATTGAGAAGATCTGTCTGATTTCGGCATAACCGATGAAGTTTTCCTGAGTATCTGGGCTGAGCAGTCCGCCCATTGCCGCTTTTACTTCGTCAATTACTTCATAAATAATAGAGTGATAACGAATCTCGACACCGTCACGTTTTGCCAAATCACGCGCTTGTGGAATGGCCCGGACGTTAAAGCCAATAACCATTGCTTGTGATGCAGCTGCCAATGAGATGTCTGATTCGGATAATCCGCCAACACCGCCTGTCAGTATTTTCACTTTAACCTGATCAGTTCCCAGCTTTTCAAGTGCAACACGAATAGCTTCTAGAGAGCCATGCACATCTGTCTTGATCACAATTGGAAGCTCTGCTGCCTCACCGGCCGCAATCGCAGAAAGCATCTGTTCAACAGAACCACGAGCGCCAACAAGCGCTTCTTTATCGCGGATACGGCGATGACGATATTCAGCAATTTCACGTGCACGGGATTCAGTTTCAACAACACTAAACGGGTCCCCTGCCATCGGCGTGCCGTTCAGGCCAAGCACCTCAACAGGCTGGCCCGGTGTCGCTGTCTTAAGCTGAGCACCTTTATCATTCAGCAAAGCACGGACACGTCCGAACTCAGCGCCAACAACAAAGATATCACCAACTGATAAGGTGCCGCGCTGAACAAGAACTGTTGCAACTGAACCACGGCCACGTTCAACCTTGGCTTCAATCACAGTACCTTCAGCGGCACGGTCTGGGTTTGCTTTCAGCTCAAGCAATTCAGCTTGTAGCATCATGGCTTCTTCGAGCTTATCAAGACCCTGTTTTGTATGCGCTGACACATCAACACACAGCACATCACCACCGAAATCTTCGGTTACGATTTCATGCTGCAATAAATCATTGCGAACGATTTGTGGCTGTGCATCTGGCTTATCACATTTATTGACTGCGACAATGATAGGACAACCCGCTGCCTTGGCATGATTGATAGCTTCAATCGTCTGTGCCTTAACACTGTCATCAGCTGCAACAACCAGAACAACAATATCGGTTGTTGTTGCGCCGCGTAACCGCATTTCAGTGAAGGCGGCGTGACCTGGCGTATCAATAAAGGTAATTGTATTCTCATTACCTGTGACAATTTGATAGGCACCAATATGCTGTGTAATACCGCCTGATTCACCAGCTGCAACATCTGATTGGCGGATAGCGTCAAGCAGGCTGGTTTTACCGTGATCAACATGGCCCATCACCGTTACGACAGGGGGGCGCGGTTTCATCATCTCTTCAGCATCAGGCTCACCGCTCAGACCATCTTCAATGTCTGAATCAGAGACGCGCTGTACTTTGTGACCGAATTCGATCGTCACAAGCTCAGCAGTTTCAGCATCAATTGTCTGAGTAGCTGTCACCATAATACCGAGCTTCATAAGCTCTTTAACAACATCAGCAGCACGTTCTGCCATCCGGTTCGCAAGTTCCTGAACGGTAACCGTATCAGGAATAATGACATCACGGACCTGCTTTACCTGCGGCTGGTCTTCTTGCATACGAGCCTTTTCACGCTGGCGCCTTACAGAGGCAAGCGAGCGCTGGCGCGCACTACCATCTCCGGAGAGTGCCTGAGAAATGGTCATCTTACTTGTCTGGCGACGGCCGCCATCTTCGCGCTTTGCCCCTGGCGTGCGGCGCGGCGCTTCGGCTTCTGCGGCACGGCGACGGTTGCGCGGTGGCGCAGTATCTTCGCGCGGCGACGGCGGTGCATCATCATTCGTGAAGCTCTTCGGGCGCTGCTGTGGAGCAGCAGCAGCCTGACGGGCAGCGTTTTCTGCGGTAAGCTTATCTGAATGAACTTTACGCTGAGCAGACGCCTGCTTTTCAATTTCCTGAAGTTCAGCAAGTTCGGCGCGGCGACGCGCTTCACGCGGATCAAGTGGCGCTTCTTCTACAACTGGTATTTCAGGCACGGCATTCTCTGCCTCGCCTTCTGCAACAACAGCTGCTGTAGCATTATCATCTAGCAGTTTATCAGCCGCCAGCCCGGCAGCGGCTTCGGATGATTTTGAAAGACCATCTTGAAGTACCTTAATCCGGTTAGCCCGCTCAGCCGCTGTCAGGCGGTCATCTGCAAGAGCCGGTTCTGCG
This sequence comes from Alphaproteobacteria bacterium UBA4588, assembly GCA_002387605.1. Classification (GTDB taxonomy): domain Bacteria; phylum Pseudomonadota; class Alphaproteobacteria; order Puniceispirillales; family Puniceispirillaceae; genus UBA4588. The sequence continues at coordinate 38,046 of DGJU01000047.1, forward strand.
ATAACAGCTTTTTCAACAGGAGCAGCAACGGGCGCTGGTGCTGGCTGAGCGCCACGAATAGGGGTGCCGCCAACACGTTTCCGGCGCACTTCAACCTGTACTGTTTTCCCCCGCGAGCTACCAACTACCGCATTACCCCGCAATGGGGCTTGCTCAAGATTGCCGCCAAGGGAGAGCTTGCCACTACCTGACAGGCTCAGTTTTTTCGGTTTATTCTGTTCTTCGCTCATTCTTGACCTTTCCAAGGTGCTCACAATACCAGATGTACCAGCCTAAGGCGTAGGGGGCGTGATAAATCTTCCGCACGTCGCGCCTATCGTAGGTAATACACCTGCTTAACCTAGTCTGACAAGCTAGGAGGCTTGTCTTCTTATTTTGATGGAGCCTATTCCTGCTCCATTTTATCTTGCTGGTCGTCACGACCAGAAAATTGCCGCCACCGTGTAATCATATTCCGAAGCTGGTCACACATCCTGCGATTGGCTGCTGATTTTACGGGTATTATTCCAACATAGGCGACAGACCCGCGGCCAGCAGCCTGACCTAATAGCTCTGCTGGCAGCCCATTTTCAGTCCATTCTGGTTGCACAGCGCTGATAAGCTGGCGTGCTTCTCTGATGCTGGCATCATCTGCAATCAAAAGCGCTTGCATAAGGCCTTCTTCGCGAATGGCACCACCACCACACAAGGCCAGACCTGCACGCCGAAACAGCGAGAGATGCTGAAGCAGGCGCCGTTCTATCTGAGTTGTGACAGTTGCCACAAGCTGGATAGGGTCAGATGACACAGCATCAATATGGCGTTTAAAACGGCCCTTCTGGGCTGCTTCTGAAATAGCTGCAGGTGATGCTGTTACCCATGCACCACGACCCGGCAGCTTTTCAGCCAAATCAGCTACAGGCTGTCCGTCGGGCGCGGCAACAAATCTGATGAGATCAGACTTTTCTGCGGTTTCGCCCGTTACAATGCATTTTCGCAACGATATATCGTCAGCTGCGATGGCTGCCTTGAAGGGTTGTGAGGGGGGAGACGCTTGCATGGGTGCTGCCTATGATATCACGTAACATTAGCCAGCGTCCGGCGAGGCGTCAGCCTCACTGTCGTCTGTCGGGGTTTCTTCATCTGCAAACCAATGCGCCCGTGCTGCCATAATAATTTCACCAGCTGCAGCTTCATCTTCAAGACCATGCTCGCCAAGGAAGCCAAGCAGCTCTTCGCTGTCGAGTTCTGCTAAATCATCAAGACACAGGATGCTATTTTCAGCCAATGTAAGGACCATTTGAAGCGACAGATATTCTGCTTCTTTCAAATCATCTTTCACATTAAGACGTGTTAACTCACCTTCGATACGAACCGTTTCAGCCTCAACAAATTCTACCGCACGGTTATTAAGCTCAGTTGCGATATCTTCATCAAAACCCTGAATTGTTGACAGCTCAAAAATTGACGTAGCTGCAATATCTTCAACACTCACAAACCCCTCAGCAACAAGCAGATGAGCGATAACATCATCAATATTCAATGCTTCTATGAAACGGGTTGAGCGGGTTTTGAATTCTTCCTGACGACGCTCTGATTCTTCAGCTTCTGTCAGAATATCGATATACCAGCCAGTTAATTGAGAGGCGAGGCGGACATTCTGACCGCGGCGACCAATGGCAAGACTAAGCTGTTCGTCCGGCACAACAACCTCAACCCGGCCTGCAACTTCATCAACAACAACCTTGGCAACTTCTGCCGGAGCAAGAGCGTTCACGATGAAGGTGACGGGATCTTCTGAGAAAGGAATAATCTCAATCTTTTCACCCTGCAATTCACCAACAACTGCCTGAACACGGCTACCGCGAAGACCAACACAAGCGCCAACGGGGTCAATGCTGCTATCACGTGATACAACAGAAATCTTCGCTCGGCTTCCCGGCTCTCTTGCAACAGCCTTAATTTCGATAATGCCGTCATAAATCTCAGGCACTTCTTGAACAAATAGCTTTGCCATAAATTCGTTTGCTGCCCGTGATAGGAAAATCTGAGGGCCGCGAGGCTCTTCGCGCACATCAACAATATAGGCGCGCACTCTATCGCCCTGATTGAAATTTTCACGTGGAATCATCTGGTCACGGCGTATCACACCTTCAGCGCGGCCAAGGTCAACAGTGATAGAATAGCTCTCAGCACGTTTTACGGTACCAATAACAACTTCCCCAACACGGTCCTTATATTCCTGATATTGGCGCGCCCGCTCAGCTTCACGCACTTTTTGCGAGATAACCTGTTTTGCTGTCTGGGCTGCAATCCGGCCAAATTCAATGGGGGGAAGTGGCTGGCGCAAAAATTCGCCAAGACCAACCTGGTGTTTAGTGCCTTCAGTCACAGTCATCTGGGTTTCGTCATTCTCGACTTCTTCGACAACTTCAGTCCAACGCTCAAGATGGATAGAGCCAGTTTTACGATCGATCATAGCGCGAATATCACGGTCATTACCGTATTTCGAGCGTCCCGCTTTTTGAATAGCTTCTTCCATCGCAATGATGACCTCTTCGCGGTCAATCGATTTCTCACGCGCCACCACATCTGCAATTTGCATCAATTCAAGTCCGGGAATAGATGATGTATCCATAACGTCTGTCCTTTTTATATTATCTCTTATGAGCCCCCCATGGGCTGATAAGACATTTATCTTCTCTAATAACTAGCCAGCATCTGTTTCTGATGAAGCTTTATCATCCTGTGCGCTAGCATCCTTAGCCTTATTTTTTTTCTCGTCTCTTCGGAGCTGCTGTTTCAGCGTTGAGAAAAATTCGGTCGGGTCAATTTTGGCCGTATCTATTTCCTCAAAGGCAAAACTAACACGCCCTGTTCCTGTATCCAGATGGATTAAGTTACCTTCATCTACGCCACCAAGCCGACCACGAAAACGTTTTTGGCCATTACGCGCCTGTAATAGTGAAACCTTAGCAAGCTCGCCGGAAAAACGGGTAAAATCTGCAAGACGGGTAAGCGGTCTATCCATTCCAGGAGAGCTCACCTCAAGCTGATAGGCTTCACTTATCGGGTCTTCAACATCCAGAACAGCGGCAAGCTGACGGCTAATCAGCGTGCAATCTTCAACCGTCATTTCACGGCTTTCGATTGGTTCAGCCATAATCTGGAGCTGAGAGCGCGCTTTTCCGTCTGCGCCAACGCCTGAAAAACGGACGCGCACAAGCGAAAACCCCAAATCGTTTAGGGTCGGTTCGATTATCTTATTAAGCTTTTCAGAGACCATCCCTGCCCTGCTCTTTTACAATTTATTATATTTAGGGTCGTTAACCTTAGTGTCACTGCGTTTCGTGTTTGCCATAATCGCATGTAGCCAACCAAGAAGGCGGGCACTTTTAGGCAACAAAAAAGGCGGGCTTTTGGCCCACCGCTTCAAAAGAAACCGTCATGTGATGCTTGTCTTACGCCACATTCATGCAAAAAGCAAGTCACGCACCTTATCGACGCGCAAAATCAAACCAGCTTGACGCACGGCCTTCCCTGGTCCCCTTCGCCATATAGCGCGTTTCAGGCCAGTTTTCAGGACGGCGGCGCCAGTCAGCTGCGGTTTCTGCGCGCCACTCAAAAGCAGGATGGCGCATGGCTTCTGCTAACAGCCATGTCTTTGCTATCGGATGATCACTTGCCATCCGAAGAAAGCCGCCCGGCGCAACCAAGCGGGCAAGGCTATCAAGCATTTTTTGAGACAGAATGCGACGATATGCATGCCGTCGTTTCGGCCATGGATCGGGAAACATCACATAAACACCGTCAAGACAGCCCGGTTCCATGACTTCAAGCAAGGGGCGCACATCATCAGACCAGATACGAATATTGCTCAGCTTATGCTCATCTATCTGGCGCACAAGGCTCGCCACCCCGTTGATGAATGGCTCAGCGCCGATAAATCCTGCCTGCGGATTGCCAGCAGCAAGTTGAGCAAGATGCTCACCTCCCCCAAAACCGATTTCCAGAAATAACGCGTCCTTATGACTATCAAACTGGCTTGCAAGCGGTGCAGATGTTAGGGCTGCCTTATCAACAGAGAGACGCGGTAGTTCTGTGCTCAGTAGCTGCTTCATATGGGCGCTTAGCGCGCGCCCTTTTCGCCTACCATAAAAATGATAGTCCGGAAGAGACGATGGCCGCGTGCCTGTCATCAAAGTGACCTTTTTCTGTCTTTAGCCACGATAAGCAACGCTACAGACTTGCCTTAATCGCATCAACCAAATCGGTTGCTTCCCAGCTAAATGTACCTGCGCCCGCTTCGCCTGCTTTTCTGCCAAAATGGCCATATGCAGATGTCGGTGTGTAAATTGCATTATTCAGACCAAGATGCGTGCGAATTCCTTGCGGCCGTAAATCCATGATATCACCTTTGGTAAACAGAGCGGCAAGAATGGCATCTGATACAGTGCCCGTACCATGGCTATTTACATAGACAGAAACCGGGGCTGCAACACCAATGGCGTAGGCAATCTGGATCGTACATTTTTCAGCAAGACCACTTGCAACAACGTTTTTCGCAAGATAGCGCGCAGCATAGGCAGCTGACCGGTCAACTTTTGTTGGGTCTTTTCCTGAAAACGCGCCGCCACCATGAGGCGCAGCACCGCCATAGGTATCAACAATGATTTTGCGGCCCGTCAGTCCAGCATCACCATCCGGTCCACCAATAACAAAATTGCCTGTTGGATTAATCAGAAAGTCCTTAGCGCCAACCATCCAGCCATCTGGCAGGAGCTCTGCTGCAAGAGGGGTTATCAGCGCTCTGATATCCGCTTCACTCACACCTTCTTTATGCTGGGTAGACACAACAAGCGTTTCAACACCCTCGATGCTGCCATCATCTGCGTAGCGTA
>DGJU01000038.1:0-2230 GCA_002387605.1 Alphaproteobacteria bacterium UBA4588
CATCATCACCAAACCAGCAAACAAGGTTGTGAAAACGAACATCTCTTTTGAGCTGAGAACCTGTCCATCTTCACGGGCTTTTTGAAGTTTTCGTTGGGAGGGTTCTTCGGTTTTTTCCTGACCGTCCTGACTTTGCTCAGCCATAGATTGCCTTTCCCATCACGAATTCAAGATTTTCCATTGAAGAAACAGCAAGGTCGTTCAAGGCAAATGATATCGCATCAACAGAGACATATAACATCAGAAATACAGCCATTAATGTTATCGGAAAACCAAATGAAAATAGGTTCAACTGTGGGGCAGACCGTGTCATTACACCGATAGCAAGATTGATGAGCAACATCCCAATACCGATTGGCAACATGATAAGACTTGCCGCAACAAACATCTGCCCAGCCGCTGCAATACCACCTTCAACAAACGCACCAAAATGCGGTGTTTCGCCAACCGGAAGGTGCTGATAACTTTGCATCATCGTTCGAAGTACCAAAAGATGCCCGTTCATTGACAGAAAAAGGATAGTCATAAACATCTGAAGCATTTTAGAGACAACTGGCGTTTGTCCGCCAGAATCAGGATCTATCTGTGCTGCATAACCAAGGCCAGCTGATGTCGCGATTTTCTCACCTGCCAGCATTGCGGCACTAAACCAGATAGTCAGAATGAGTCCCGCAGAAACACCGATAACTATTTCTGTTACGATAACGCCAATCAGTTTCATCTGGTCAAGCGTTTCAATAGGCGGCACATCAACCATACCCATGACGCTCACCCCCAACAGGATACCCATCACGACGCGCACCTGCACCGGCACAAAAGACCCTCCAAAAAGAGGGGAGGCAAGAAGGAATGAGCCAATACGCAAGCTTGCCAGAAAAAGCTGGCAAAGCATTGTCATCACAAACTGCATTTCCAGTCCTGGCAACCCGCCCATTCCCTGCAATTCTGTTAATGGCAAATCCATAACGATACCTCAGCAGACCAGCGTTAGCTGACCTGTGTAACCTGATCAAATATGAAGCTAAAATAATCTGTAAGTTGGACAAGCATCAGATTAGCCAGCAGACCAAAGGTGGTCAAAACAAGGACGAGCTTCGGAACAAAACTGAGCGTTGCTTCATTAATGGATGTCGCTGCCTGAATGATCCCGACAAACAAACCGATGGCAAGAGCAACAAGCAGAATGGGCCCAGCGATAACCACAATCTGCCAGAAGGCCATCCGCAGCATCTCAACATTCATATCAAATTCCATTATGCGAGCCCTTTCTTAGGCCGAATAGGTTGCGACAAGAGAGCCAACCGTCATTGCCCAGCCATCAACCAAAACAAAAAGCAGTAGCTTGAATGGCAGCGATACAAGCATCGGGCTTAGCATCATCATACCAAGAGCCATCAAGATAGAGGCAATCACCATATCGATTACAAGAAATGGCAAGAATAGAAGAAAGCCAATCTGGAAAGCTGTCTTTAATTCAGACGTAATAAAAGCCGGGAGCAGAACAGTAAGCGGCACAGATTCAGGCGTTTCAAAGCTGCCCAAATTCGCCATATCAGCAAACATTTTCAAATCATCTTTTCGGGTATTTTTGACAAGAAATCCCTTCATTGTATCGCTTGCTGAACCCAGTGCAATTTCAGCTGATACATCGCCATTTAGATATGGGTCAGCTGATTTTTCGTACACTTCAGTTAAGGTTGGCGACATGATGAAAAACGATAGAAATAATGCAATCGCAATCAATACCTGATTTGGAGGTGTTTGCTGGGTTCCCATCGCCTGGCGTAAAATCGACAGTACGATGATAATGCGTGTGAAGGATGTCATCCCAAGCACAAGAGACGGCAAAACAGTTAGCGCTGTCATTAGAGCCAGCACCTGCAGCGAGAGAGAATAGGATGTTGTCCCATCGCCAAATTCAGTAGAGGTCAAGGCAGGCAGACCACTAGCAAGGCCAGCAAGGGCATCCTGTGCAACAGCAGGCGCCATAGGCAGCATACAAAACAGGGCAATGCTCAAAAGTGGCGCTAGACTAGCAAGCGCACTTGTCAAGGAACGGGAAAAGGTCATCGTTGCTGTCTCCAGCGTTTGAAGGTTACAGCAAAGTCTGACATCTGCTTATCATCAGCTTGCGCGGGTGATGCAGAACTATGGGGCGGCTGGTGGCGCGGTAAGATTTGGCCACCATCAGCACGCTCGGTTAATTCCATTGGCGCAGGGCCATCCTGAC
>DGJU01000038.1:2241-5392 GCA_002387605.1 Alphaproteobacteria bacterium UBA4588
ACCATTTTCATCTTGGGCAGCGTTCAGTGCTTTGGCAAAAGCAGGAGAAAAATTAGACTCGTTAGTTGCGGGCTGCGGCTGGTGCAACGGCACCAGCGATGGCGCAGTGCCTTTAGCAGACACCATCACAAATGTCTGGTCATCAATCTGAACAAGACGCAGGCGCTCACCTTGAGCAACAGCAGTATCTTCGATGACGTGGATACGCCGACCAGCATGCAGACTAGAGCGGATAGCGCCGCCTTTCCGGCGTAGAAAAAACAGAATAGCAATCATTACACTCAAGAAAGCGAGAGTAATCGTAATTTGCTGCAATCCTACAATTTCACCGAACATCCGGCATGCCTCCCAGCAAGAAAAGAATCACGCGCATTTCTGCACATTTATCTTTCAAGAAAGGCAAGAACCGTGCCAACTAGATCGCAGGCACCTTATGATGATTTATTATGAAGTGTAATACTAATATAAGGCTCTGTAATATAACCTTATTTTGAAGAAACGGCTCTTTGAAGCGTGCCGCCCTTTTCTGCCGATTATGGCATGCCTTAGCATATCAAATGAGCGCCGTCATTTTCTTGACGCTCATAAAATACTACAGACTTTCGACGCGTTTTTCGGGATCAACAATCTCTGTAAACCGCACACCGAATCTCTCGCCAACCATGACAATTTCACCTTTTGCGATCATCGTTCCATTAACAAGGATATCAAGCGGGTCACCTGCAAGCCTATCCAGCTCGATGACAGAGCCTTCATTCAAGCGCAACAGGTCACGAATTTTAATTTCCGTGTTGCCAACTTCAACAGATAGCTGCACTTCAATATTTTCAAGAACACGTAAATTTTCAACACCGCCTGATGCCTGATTTTGTGGCATCTCAGCTCCCATATTGGGGGCTACTGATGGATCCTGTTCATTTGTTTCATCTGACATTTTTATGACCTCACACTCTATTTACGCTATGACTGCCTCTGTTTCGGGCGACCATAATATCTTAAATTCGTTTCTGTAAGCTAATTGCTGACTTGCCAGCAACCTCGCCTATCTCGCCGATAAAAATCGGATGTTCTTGCACTTTTACCGTAACACCCTCGCCAACATTCATTGGCAGCACATCTCCGACCTCAAGCCGGGTCAGACCGCCAACAGACATTAACGGCTGACCAAGCAGCGCGGTAATACCAAGCGGAATATTCAAAATCGCATTTTCCATTTTCTCACGCCACGATATATTATCCTGCGAGTTATCAGATTGAACGCGGGAGCGAAGCTGGGCTGCAATTGGCTTTAATGTTTGCAACGGATAGACAATATCGATCGTATCGGCTTCTGCATTTGGCAGTTGCACCATGAACGAGCAAATAATCACCAACTCGCTACCATCAACAACTGATGCGAACTGGGTGTTTGTCTCACGTCCCTGCTCTAACAGACTAATTAACATAAGATCACGCCATGAATGAGCAAGAGCCGCATTCAGCCCGTCAGAAACAAGTTCGATAACGCGCTCTTCGGTTGAGGTGAATTCTGTCCTTTTAGATACTGCCCCATCTAGCGTGCCGCCATAAAATGAGGCTGTCAGTGTGGAAATGAATTTAGGCTGTATCGTCATCAGCATCGTCCCGCGTAATTCGTCTATGCGGTTGATATTGAGATTCATAAATGTGTCGATACTGGCGCAATATTCATCAAACGTTTTAACCTCAGGAGCGAATGGCGTAATCCGCGGCTGCAATCTTAGCATCGGCAGAAAGACAGCTCGGGCCTGACGGGCAAAGCGCTCATTAATGAGCCGCAATGCGTAATAATCACCCATCAAGGATAGGTCATCCTCACCAAACGCAAACGGGCGCACCTCATCTGACTGTGACATGTCGATGCCCACAGGAGAAGATGCTTCATTTAGCCCTTCCATCAGTGCATTTACTTCATCACTGGTCAGCTTTTTAGATGCCATTACGACCCGCCTATATCCCGTTTTTGTCTATCTTGCCGGTGTGCAACAAAACTTACTGCAACACAAAGGATGTGAAGTGAACTTCTTCAATCCCACCAAACCCTTCCAGAAGCATGAGCTTTCCATTAATGCTATCACGCAATGCAGCAGCCAATAACACTCTGCCTGCCTTGCCTTGCACATCCTGCTCTGAAAATTCACTCATTGAATTCAGAATTTCTGAACGAAGTGCAAGCTGATGTGCTTCAACATTAACCATAACGCTTTCATCATATTGGGTTGATACACCAATACCCACCTGAACGAATTTACGTGAATTCATCAAATTCGTTGTGAACGTGCCTGGAAATTCAAAATATGTTGTCACGAAGGCTTCAACTTCAGGAGCTTCTTTTGACACCTTTGATGCTTCATCAGATGCTAAATCCTCTTCGGCAGCTCTTTCAGCTTCAGCTTGTTCCATTTTCTTTTCAATAATGGATTCAATTTCTTCTGAAGGGTCTGATTGACCACTTCCGAATAAAAGATAGCCGCCACCAAGGCCTGCAGCGATAAGCAGCAATCCACCAAGAGCGAACGCCAGAATGCGGAGCAGAGGGCCACGCTTTTTTGGTTCGGTATTTTCTTCATCAGCCATAGATCAAACCTCCTGTGGTTTGCCGATTTCCGTTAAGTAGGACCGGACAGCACGAAACCTTATATCATGCTTTAACATTAACTAAACTATTTGATGCATCAGTAGCATCATTATTTTGTGGTAAATTTGAGTCAGAATTATTGTTCTGGCCATTGTTTTGATGACCGTGATGCCCATTGCCTGATTGCTGGCCATTTGCCCCATTGCCATTGCTTTGGGTTGATGTGCCAAGATAGGCAAGTTTCATTCCGGCATCTTCTAGCATAGCAGACAGACGCGACTGAGCATCAGAAATCATCTGTGCTGCCTGCGAAGTCTCTGTTCGCATCTGGAGCTGAGCTTCGTTCTGCTGAAGACTTAAGTTCACATGCAATTTTCCAAGAGAGCGGGGGTTCAATTCAAAATCAATGCCCTCTTTTGCATTCGCAAGATTACGTTCTACCCGCTTCACAAGCTGTTCTGCCCAGTTTTCATCCTGCATATCGAGCATTTCAAGCCAGTTTTCAGCCAGTGAGCTTGTTAGACCTGACTGACCACCTGATGTCTGACCACCTGA
>DGJU01000038.1:5491-19872 GCA_002387605.1 Alphaproteobacteria bacterium UBA4588
GCTTGCTTCACTAGCCACGCCCCCTTGCAGGAGCGTGCTGGTTTCTGCTGTTGGCAGATTAGGTGCAGCTGGCCGTAAAGTTAGACCGATCTGACTTTCTGTTTTGGTCGTTTTTAGCGCAAGCGCATCAAATGACTCGCCAGCCTCCGCCTCTGCCATTTCGATAATAACTGGCCCCGATGCTTCTAGCTTTGCCCGCACGTTCTGGCGGGGTGCTGACATCATCGCCGCAACCTTATCTGAATTCAGGGACGCCGTTTTTACACTATCTACGTCTGATGTTTGACCAGCCGTGATGCTAACTTTTTCTTTGATAACCACATGCTCAGGAGCAAGGTCCTCAGCAATCTTCGTAAGAAGCTGGGTTGTGAGTGGCCTGTCGCCTGCACTGCGCTGTGCATTTACACTAGTCGCTACCTGACCCTGCACTGCGAGCTGGGAGGCAGCAAGTAATCCAGCATCACCTTCCTCTTTTTCGTGGAAGAGCACGTTGCTCTCTATAAGAGTATTCACATCGCCCTCATCATCCGGGGACATATACTCTCCTAAAACAGGGATACCGCCCTCATCTTGACTCAGATATGCTGAAATATCACCCTCATCCTGACTCAGATAGTTAGCCGGCTCGTCGCTGACAGCAAACAGCAGAGCTGTCGCAAGCGGGCCTTCACCGTCCTGTTTATCGGGGTGTTCTTCCTGCGTCATAGCCTGCAGAATATCAAGATTTACGTCTATCTCTTCAGTATCGTCAGTTGATACTACAGCCCCAAAGAGAGCTGCAAAAAGGACATCACTTCCTGCCTCTTTGCCTGCGCTAGACGCTGGACCTTGCGGCGAGATATCTGATGATGAAGACGCAGTAATTATTGGCATAAATTTCGCTCTTGCAAGATGAGGTGTGCGAATAGGGACATCGACTTGTCATCTTTCAATGCAAGTTGAGTGCCAGTTTCCCAGATTAGCTTTAGCCTTATTTAGCTATCGACGCCGTAATTCAGCGAGCTGGATATCTGCCCGGTCCTGAGCTAATTTACGGGCTTCGGCAACAAGTTCTGTTGCTTTATCCTCTTGGCGGCTCCGCTTATGTTCAGCTGAGGCAATATCCTTCTTGAGCGTGACCATTTCTGTGGCTAGATGCTCGCATCTATGTGAAATCGAAAGTAACTGGTCACGTACCTGAGTGTTGAACCATGACGCAGAATAAAGAGACATCCCTGAACGGGCATGGTCTGTTGCTTTATCTGCTTCGAGCAATTCTTCAAGCTGGGCTTTCATCGCTCGGTTCTTGGATAGCTCGTCCCGCACAAGACCAAGAGCGCGAAGCTGTTTGGTCAGATGGAGCTTCTGTGTCAGCGCCATTTTTTTGAAAAGTGCTGCACGGCGTGTCATTACAACCCACCTTTCTGGCTAGTCCCAAACAAGCCTGTTAATGCAGCAGCAGAACTTTCGAAATCAGCTAGATCCGTCTGGGGTTGCTGGATAAGTGAAATGAGTTGCGGCCATAACTGAACAGCAAGATCAAGGTCGGGATCCTGCCCGGCACTATAACCGCCCATCAGAAGCAAATCACGATTTTCCATATATAATGACATGAGGCGCCGGAACATCTGGCCAGCAGCAATATGTTCTGGTGAAACAATTTCAGTCATCACACGGCTCACAGATGCTGGCACATCAACTGCCGGATAAATTCCCATCTGGGCCTGTTGCCGCGACAACAGGATATGTCCGTCTAAAATTGCCCGCGCTGTATCCACAACCGGATCGTTCGTATCATCACCATCAGCCAAAACCGTATAGAATGAGGTAATAGACCCCTGCCCGTTCAAGCCAGTACCAGACCGCTCAACCAGCGCCGGTATAAGCGAAACCACAGAAGGTGGGTAGCCTTTGGATGTTGGCTGCTCACCAAGAGCAAGGCCAATTTCACGCCGCGCATGGGCAACACGAGTGAGCGAGTCCATGATAAGCAGAACATTTTTGCCCTGATCACGAAAATATTCGGCGATTGCCGTTGCCCGCTTTGCGGCACGAATGCGAAGTAAGGGAGATCTGTCAGCAGGCTCTGCAACAATAACCGTCCTACCGCGGGATTCTGCATTAAAGACTGTTCGCACGAAATCGCCAACCTCGCGGCCACGCTCGCCAATAAGGCCAACCACAACGACATCTGCTTTAGTGAAACGGGTCATCATACCAAGAAGCACCGATTTACCAACACCAGACCCCGCAATAATCCCAAGTCGTTGTCCCTGCCCTACCGTCAGCAGGGAATTTATCACCCGAACACCAACATCAAGGGGGGTATCAACAGAACGCCGGGCAAGCGGGTTGATTTGAACACCTTCCAGCGGCCAGCTATCTTCGAGCTGTGCAGGTCCGCGCCCATCCAATGGCATGCCAAGCGCATCAAAGACGCGCCCAAGCAGTCCCTCACCAACAGGAATTTCATAGCCATCATCTTCGACAGTGACCTGCGCCCCAACAGAAATGCGGGCCCCTGTTTCATGGACGCACAGCAAATTATTACTATTCTGAAACCCAATGATTTCAGCAATGGCAGAGTTGCCCCCCTCGGTTTCAATCCGGCAGAGCGTTCCGATTGTGGCAGGAAACCCGCCACATTCAATCATATGTCCATCAAACCGGCTAACCCTGCCAGACATGCGAACATGGTCATGCTGTGCATGCGTTGAAACAGCCTCTGAAAGCCGGCTAGAAAGGAGGCTCATTCTGCATCCCCCTTTACATCCGCACCCATAACACCGCCCGCACCTAAATCTACTTCCGGCGCCGTATCTGGTTCTGGTTCAGTACCTGCATCTGTACCTGGCTCTACATCCGCAGATTGCTGTGCAATTTGCGTTCGTTTTTGCGGCGCAGCAATGAGAATATCGGCGATATCTATGGTATCAAGTGAAATGCGGATATCACCTGATAATAGCGCTTCATCGGCAACATATTTCCAGCCCAGAGGGCCTGATTCATAAGCCGTCAGCGCCTTCAAATCTTCTGGGTGAAGCGCGACAGTAATTGTTTCAGATTTTTGTTTCACACGTTCTGCAAGGCTTGTGATCCGGGCAATAATACCCTCTGGATTCTCTGAGATAACGACACCAGCACGCTCTGAGGCAAGATGCATAACAGCTGTCTGAAGAGCTGTTGCAAGTTGCTGTTCATCAACAGCATCAGGACCAGCAGCAGAAGCAACACATGCCTCAAGCCGCGCAATAACATCACGATGTTCAGTCTGACGTCGCTCATCAAGAGCTCGCTCTTCCTCGCTTGGCTCAGCTGATTTTGCCGCTTCAATACCTGCTGTTACGCCGCGATCATAAGCTTGTTTTTCGGCAAGCTGTTGCTGCACAGCAAGCTCAGCCCGCAATGCTGTCAGCTCTGCCTCATGCTGGGCCTCATGCTGGGCCTGAAGTGCATTGATTGCAGCCTGTTCTTCACTTATCTGCGGGACGTCTGCTACTGGCTCACTCAGCCCCGGAAGGGCAGAACCTGTCTGTTCGCTGCCGCTAGAGGGCAGGTTTTGAGCAGCAGGATCATTTTGAGATACCGCCGACTGAGACATATTATTTTGGTCATGTGATTTTTGGGCACCCTGCCGTACTTTTTCAGCCGCAAAGGCAATTTCGACAAGTGAGCGCGGTTTAAAATTATTCTCGGTCTTTTTGGGTACGCCATCACGGGCGACAAACTGGGCAGCCTGCGCTGTTTTAATAAGCCGCGAGATTTCAGCCTCACCCAAGGCAGAAGAGGCCGTGTAATCATCAGTTTCAGGAAACGCCATCGCCGCTGACATTGAACCTATCCTCTACTTAAACCACAATTAACTTAAACAAAATCATCACCGCCACGACCAGCCAGAACGATTGCACCTTCATCTGACATACGGCGGGCAGTATTAATGATTTCTTTTTGTGCTGTTTGCACCTCTGTTAGGCGCACAGGACCGAGTGCTTCCATTTCATCAAGAATATTCGCAGCAGCACGCTTTGACATACAGTTAAAGAGTTTGTCACGCAGTTTCTCATCAGCACCTTTGAGAGCAAGAACAAGCAATTCTGCGTCGATAGTCCGCAGTAATGTTTGAAGAGACCGGTCATCAGACATGATAAGATTATCGAAGACAAACATGCTTTCCTGAATGCTCAGCATCAAACTCTTATCGTTTTTAGCAATATCCTTCATGATGCGCGCTTCCATATCTTGCTTGGCGAAGTTCATAATCTTCGCCGCAGCATCCACGCCCCCTACCTTTGCAGCACGAAGCGAGGTATTCGCCTTGAACTTGGTCTGCATCACATATTCAAGTTCTGCCAAAGCGTCTGGCCCTACTGTCTGCAAGGTTGCAATTCGGCGAATAATTTCAGCCTGCATTGATTCAGGCAACAACCCGAGAACATCCGAGCCAAGACCAAAATCAAGATAGGAAATAACCAATGCAACAATCTGTGGGTGCTCATCAATAATTAGCTCAGCAATAGAGCGAGCATCCATCCAATCAAGAATATCAATCGGACGCGAACTCGTAGAAGGTGCAATCCGGCTCAAAACTGATTGAGCCTTATCTTCGCCAAGCGCCTTATTCATCACGTTACGAATATAATTACCAGCGCCCATACCAAGGCCTGTTTGTGCCTTGATAATAGCAAGGAATTCATCCAGCACTATATTCACGGTATTCTGGTCTAAGCCCTGAACAGAATACATCGCAGTGCCGAGATGCTGGACCTCTTTGGGAGCCAAGTTGCGAATAATCTCAGACGCTTCATCTTCGCCAAGAAGCATCATTAAAATAGCAGCCTTCTGCGTGCCTGATAACTTTTCAAAGGTGGAGCGTTCAGTCTCTTGCGGTAGTCCATCAGCTGCAGCCATGATTTTAATCCTTCTTACCTAAACATCGTATCAAGAATGTAAACAAACCCATATCTTTAGATTTTATTCAGCTAACCTTAAGACGCCATATCCTTGTTCAACATCGACTTGAAGACGTTTGCTACTCTATCACTTTCATCAGCAACAATCATTCTGATAACCGCAACCTTATCATCATACGTATTGGCTGTATCGAGCATTTCTGCAGAGATTGCCTGCTTCTTCGGCTTCAGCTTAGCTTTAATATCCTCAAGGCTTTCACCCGCAGTAACCTCGACAGTATCTATGTCTAACTCGTCTTCAGCTGACATGCCAACCCCTGTTACTGCTGATGCAGGGACAAGAATACGGTTCAGAAGTGGGCGAATAATACCGAGAACAACAATACCAAGGATAAAAATCATCCCAAATTGGTTAATCGTTGAGCGAAACCAGCCAGTCTCATACCAGTTGGACTTAACGCCCTCAAGCGTATCAATAAAGGTTGAGCTTGAAACAGTCAGGCTATCACCGCGATTGATATCAATACCAATTGTATCGCCAACAAGCTGCTCAATTTTTAGCTGCATTTCTTCAGACATTGTCAGCGTTGTTTTAGCGCCTGTCTCAGGATCAATAATGACCTGATCGCGAACCAGCACAGCAGCATTGATTTTCTGTATCCGGTGCGATGGCTTCATTGTACTTGAAACAGTGCGGCTTACCTCATAATTCTTCACTTCACTTGACGAGCTTGAGCGCATGTCATTTGCATTCCCGCCTTTTGTTTGTCCAAGCGTCAATTGCGGGGCTTGCGGCGGTGTATTAGCAACCGCCCCCGGAATACCTTTGGCAGGCGCTTCTCGTGTTAAATCATTTGTGCTTTGCTCAGAACGAAGCGCATTGCCTTCTGGGTCAACAATTTCTTCTGTTACTTCGCTTCGCGTGAAATCAATATCAAGATTCACCTGTGCATTGATATTGCCAGGCCCGACAATCGGCGTCAGAAGCGAGATGATGCGCGAGCGGTAAATAGCTTCCATACGCACGCGATGCTCAAGCTCAGAATTATTCATAATGCCTGTCGTCGTATGCGACGAATTGGAAAGCAGTGAGCCATTATGGTCGATCACCGATACATCCTCTTTCGCCATTTTTGGCACCGATGATGATACAAGATGGATAATAGCCTCAACTTGTGTACGCCCCAGAACGCGGCCCTTTGCCAGCTGAATAAAGACAGAGGCTGTTGGCTGTGATTCCTGGCGGATAAATACTTCTTTTTCCGGAATAGCCAGATGAACACGGGCTGATACCACATTATCAATTTCAGAAATTGACCGTGCCAGCTCCATTTCCTGCGTTTGCTTTAACCGCATTGCTTCAACAGAACGGCTAGAGCCCATCTGAATACTATCAAGATTATCATACCCTGCTGGTACAACTGTTGGCAGTCCTTGCGCCGCAAGCATAATACGCGAGCTGTGATAATCACTTGTTGGCACCATCACATCACCGGTTGTTGGATCAATAGCAACATCAACACCAGAATTTTTAAGCGCATCCAGAACACGCGACTTTTCAGATTCAGGGAGCGATGCAAATAATGTTGTACGAGATGGCTGTTGCATAACAAAATAGGCAAACAACCCGATCACCGTTACCGCCGCTGCAAGAATCGTTGGAAGAGCCCGACGGAAAGCAGGCTGTTCTTTCATTTCACGAAGCTGACTGACAAGAGAGCCTGCCTGCGGCAAGATGCCAGAGCCATTTGTTTGCATATTTGATGTTGGTGATGCAGCCATTTCAGCCATTGTTTTAGTCTCCAGCAACGAGTGTATTTTGCGCGGTTAAGTAGATTATTACAGCGTTAAACAGGCATATTCATTATGTCTTTGTAGGCGCTCAGCACCTTATTTCTAACATTCAACGTCATCTGAAAGCCAAGCGATGAGACTTGCTGGTTAATCATGACCTTGGTCAGGTCATTTTCGATACCGAGTTCAAAATCACGCGCTGAACGGGCTGCTTGATTTTGGGAATCAGCAACCGAATTAACAGCTGCTTCAAGCCGGTTTGGGAAACTTTCCTGCTGGCGGTCAGCGGTAAAAGACTGCTGAGCCTGTTCCAGTAACTTCTGGCGCAATCCACCGGATTGGTTTCCAATACCGCCTGTTAGATTAAGAGATTGTGAAAATCCGCCAATATTATCGATACTCATTATAATCTCCTCTTTCTAACACGCGCTTCTTAAGCGCTCAGCTTCTGACTAGCTTCAGTTTTCATTAGGCGTTCAGCCGATAATTGCTCGCCGACAACACCATCAACCATGATATCAGCGGCCGTGATACGTTTATCGGAACAGAGAACAAGAGCGCGCTGAAGGACGTTTTCAAGCTCACGTACGTTACCTGGCCAGTCATAAGCCAGAAGCAAAGACACAGCATCTTGGGCAAGCCAGGGTACTGAATCCTCGTCAGCAGCATGACGGCTCAACAAAATTGTACTAATCGCAACAATATCGTCTCTACGTTCATTCAGGTTGCAGGTGGCAAGCGGGAAGACATTCAGACGGTAGAATAAATCTTCACGGAACCGACCTTCACGCACTTCTGCCAGCATATGCCGGTTGGTTGTTGCGATAACCCGAACATTTACGTCAACCTCGCGCTGGCTTCCCAGCGGTGTTACTTTACGCTCTTGCAGAGCCCGTAGAAGCTTTGCCTGCAGGCCAAGCGGCATTTCAGAAATTTCATCCAGCAGCAAAGTGCCGCCATCAGCCGCACGGAAAATCCCTTTATTGGCTGTCGAGGCACCTGTAAACGCCCCTTTTTCATGACCAAACAGAATAGCTTCAAGCATATTTTCAGGAATAGCTGCGCAGTTTACCGCAACAAATGCAGCATCGCGCCTATCGGACTGATTATGAATAAACTTTGACAGAACTTCTTTTCCGGTTCCGGTCGGCCCATTAATAAATACCGTGACATCTGTCTTGCTGACGCGGCGTGCAAGTGCCATCAGCTCAAGACTTTTTGTATCGGATACAGCCACATGCTCACTATCCAAAAGGCGCGTAACAGCCATGTGAAGAGAGAAATTCTGGGGTGAGGTTAGCATCTCACCGGACGCATCAGAGGGCGCCATGTTGAGAAAAATAAGATTGCCACGCATCTCAGAGCGCATTTCAAAAGGTTTTTGACTTTCTGCCGAAATAACCATGACCCGGCTGGCTTTCATTTTTCGAGCGACATCAGCAATTCCCGATACCCCGCCTGCTTTATCCGCAAATTCTTTACTACACACAAAGGCGTCAATAGCAGATGACGGCGCTAATGATGCATCGGAGGCTGACGAGCCAGCACCTTTTTGCGGCGTCTGGCTGTTATCGTGCCACGACACCTGTGCCATGCGATTTTCAAGAAAGACAGCAAGTTGCTCTGCGCCAAGTAGGCCTGATTTTTCAATAATGATATGAGCCACAACGGGTACTCCAAAAGAACGTAGATGAAGTGAGAAAGGCAAAAAGCGGGCCAAAAAACAGTAGCACCCCAAAACAAATATTAACTATCTGTAATATTTATGTTTTTATTCTGATATTTTTAAACTCATTTTTTTGACATTTAATCAATAAATGCTAAAATAGAGACAGTAAATTGACACTATGCTAATTTATGATGGTATCAGGTCCCTGATATCGTGATCCCCTTAAGGGTATTAAATGACTTACAGCGAACGATTGTTAATCGGGCAATCTGCCCCTATGAAGGAAGTCCGCAGGCTTATTGAATTAGCTGCCCCTTCAACAACAACAATTCTGGTTCAAGGTGAAACAGGCGTTGGCAAGGAAGTTGTTGCGCGCGCGATACATGAGCAGTCTGAGAGAAAAGGCAAGCTAGTGTCTGTCAATTGCTCTGCCATTCCCTCAGAACTTTTGGAGTCAGAGTTATTCGGTCATGAAAAGGGCGCCTTTACCGGCGCTGAAAAAACCCGCGCGGGCCGGTTTGAAATGGCAAATGGTGGTACGCTTTTCCTAGATGAAATTGGTGATATGCCCCTGCCCTTACAGGCTAAATTGCTAAGAGCTCTTGAAAGCAGAACCATTCAACGTGTTGGCGGCGGGACTGACGTGCCTGTTGATTTCCGGCTTGTTTGTGCAACACACCAGAATATCGAGGCCGATATCGAACAGGGGAAATTCAGGGCTGACCTATTTTATCGTATTAATGTATTTCCCGTGCAGCTGCCTGCCTTAGCCCAGCGCGCTGTTGATATTCCCCTGCTGGTTAAAGCATTATGTGACCGGATGGTTAAAGAAAATAAGCAGCTGGCAGTTCCGACCTTTAGTGAAAGCGCTTTTGCTGAATTAATGCGCTACCCATGGCCTGGCAATGTTCGAGAACTTCGCAATGTGCTTGAACGCGCCTGTCTTCTATTTCCCGGACGGCAAGTTGAAGGTCCGGAAATTGCAAATAATCTTCTGAAAATAAAAGTGCCAGACCCGGTAGAAGAGCAGGACGCTCTTTGGGAAGCAACAGCGGATATGGCCCCGATTATTTTTGATAATGAGCCGACAGAAGCGCCACTGCCTCACCCAAGCCATTATCAGGACTGGTTTTCCTTTTTCGATAACATTGATATGCGTCGCCACCTTCAAGATGTAGAAGTTGTTCTCATTGAAGCGGCTCTTAGAAAATCAGACGGCATGATCTCAGCCGCAGCAGATTCGCTAAAACTTCGGCGAACGACACTGATCGAAAAGATGAAAAAATTTATGATTGAGAAGCCGGTAAATTAGGATAAAGGCCGAGCGTAGTCAGCTGAGCCTAGATAGACTAGCGCAAATAGGCAGCTTGCATCCGCATTTGTTTGCTTGTCTGATATGTGAGTATTTCCATATCATCTTCGACTTTAGAAATAAGGGCTGCATTTTCCTGCGCGCAATGCTCAATAAAGGAAAAAAATTCTTCATTGATTAAAGCAGGATCAATAAGGCACAACTCTCTCAAGATATCTTGGCGGGCAGAATCAAGCTCAATAGAGCGCGTAAAGTTTTTATCAGTAATCGCTTTTATGATATGCTGATTCAACTCTTCGAACTGTTCTCGAACCTGAACAAACCATTCATTAGTTTTGTCATAAACATCCATCCCATTCGTTCCAAAGTCATCATTCAGACGCAACACTTTGGGAACCTATCTGGGACCATGCATCTCGGATTTCAGTCAAGATTTCAATCGCGTTTTCAGTTCCCTTAGCCTCCCCCGCACGCATAGCGTCGAGCAATTGCTGGCGAGAAAATTCATAAAGTTGGAAAAGGTTTTCAGAAATATTGCCGCCTTTTTCAAAATCAAGGCTAGTCTGCAATGCATATATAATCGTTAGCGATCTAGCAAAACTTTCTGACTTGAGCTTGAGTTGTCGACCTTCTTTAGCGGCCGCGTTTTCACGAAAAAGAGCCATAGATTTTAACAGGGCGTCAAACATCATAAGAACAACAAAATGGGGGTCATCTGCCTCCCCAAGAGCCTGCCGTTCAACATTACGATATGCACTTGTGATTTTGCTCTTATTAGACATTAACGACATCCGTTCTTGTTACTTGCATGCAAAGACAAAAATAACTACTATTAGATCATGGTTCCATTGCCCTATATCTCTGATCTAAAGCCAAAACTGAGCGGTTTTGCGCGTGAACGCTCGGCATCAAACACGATTATAGAACAAGATATCAGTGCAAACGCTATGCCAAATTTCGGTGTTTCTGTATCTGAAGTTACAAAGATAAACCCAGCACGCAATATTCTGCCTGAAACTGGAAGACAATCAATGGCTAGAATCTTTTCTAGCCGAGGCGCGCCAAGCGCCGTATCAGCTGAGCAGTTCCTGAAGTCACGTATGAGTTTTTCTCCTGAATTCGTTCATAATGAAGCCTCAAGCCGTATCTCCCGGACATCAAATCTATATGCTGAAACACCTCGTTTTAGAAACGAAATTGATTTACTCGCATAACAGCGCTTTTCGCTCTAGTTCTTACGTTTTTTCAAGCGATGTGACTAATTTTTGAGTCTCTAGAACTGCGGTAAAGATATCTGCCTCACTGACAACACCAATAAGTGCCCCCGTTGTTTCCGAGATAACGGGCATTGCTTCACCAACAAAATCAGCTGCAGTCTCTATGGCCTGACCAACA
Organism: Alphaproteobacteria bacterium UBA4588; assembly: GCA_002387605.1. Lineage (GTDB taxonomy): Bacteria > Pseudomonadota > Alphaproteobacteria > Puniceispirillales > Puniceispirillaceae > UBA4588. The sequence continues at coordinate 16,551 of DGJU01000038.1, forward strand.
GAGGTGCCAGATATAAGCTGCACGGGCTTTTTATCCAAAACACTTTCAATCAGTGTTCCAGTGGGTACTCTTACCAAGTCTTGTAGATTTATTTTCCCAATAAGCTCACCGCTCGCCGTGAGACAATAGCCTTCAGAATAGCCGTTGGTTGCTAGAATTTGCGCGGCACTCTCAACAGTAATGCCCTCCGGCACAGATGCATATTTTTTCCCAGCAAGAATATCAATTTTCATTTCAGAAAGTCGCAAAGCAACACGGCCACCAGATATATTAATGTTACGCATCAACAGCTGCTGATCAAATAATGAGTGTCCGCCAAAGCTGAAGGTGATCAGGCTACAAGTGCCAACAGCAATCATCGTCGACACTGCCAGCTCGTAGGACATTGTCATTTCGATAATAATGACCATAACCGCAATTGGCGCACCTGTAACAGCACCTGATAATGCTGCCATGCCGCATACCATAAATATTGGTACAGAAACTGGCAGACCAAACAGCCCCACACAGTAAGCTACAACACCGCCTGCCGCCGCTCCACTGAAAAGAGCCGGAGAAAAAATGCCTAGTGAAAACCCCAAACAAGTCGAAATAGCTGTGAGAAAAATCTTTGTTATTAGGAGGATAAGCAGAGCCCATAGCCCGAATTCTAAATTGAGCATATCGCGTATTGCCGCAAGACCTAGTCCTAGTGATTCCGGTACAAAAAATCCGACAATAGAACAAACAGACACTGCAATGCCGCCGAGCATCCAGTCTGATAGACCTGATTTTGCTGCCCAGCCAGAAACCCCAATTTGAGCGCGGATGATTATCACCGCTATCAAGCCAAAAAATAACCCCGCCAGAAGCAACCCCGGAGAAAGAGGCAGAATAGAGGGAACGTCTATATCAAGATACAGCCACCTAACATCCTCAAAAATCCAGCTACTTACTGAAAAAGAGGCAATACTGGCAATGGCTATCGGCGCCAATGCCCGCATAGAAAAATGCCGAAGCACAACTTCATGAGCAAAGATCATACCTGCAATCGGTGCATTAAAGCCTGCTGATATAGCAGCAGCAACGCCGCACCCTATCAGCATATTTTGACTGAAAAGAGTAGACCTAAATACCGTATGAAATAGCCGTGATAATAATGCGCCAAGATGAACAAGCGGCCCATAAACACCAACAGAGCCACCCGCTAGAACAGAAGTGAACACACTAACAATAGTTGCGCCACCGGTCTTTATTGATAGGAACGAGATATCACTATGCGCTGCATAAATAACATCAGCAGGACCGTGCCAGCGCGGCACTTTAAACAGCCGCCTTATAAAAATAAGGACAGCCATCCCGCCAAAAAGCAGCACGCTTTGATAACTAAACAATGCTAATGATAGGCTCTCTAAATCTGCACGGCCGCTGACTCGCCACATTTCAGCATCTTTAACAAGGCCAACAAACCCCACAGTGAATAACCCAACAGATATGCCAATAACGCATGCAGAAAAAAATGATGCGAAAATCAGAACCACTCGATTTGGTTCTTTAGAAGCTGACGTTGACTGATAGTCTAGGGTCATCAAATACCTGACACTGCACAAACATTTCATAAAGGAGCCGTCATGCTCTCTAATAGTTACATATTAGAGCCTCGTTCTGTAAGGAAATAGAAAAATTTTAAATCTGTCCATGTTAAAATATATAATGGGCCTTCGCCCTAGCACCACAAATAAGGGCGGTTTGGTATGAATTTTGCACTATCTCTTTGGGTTTTACCGTAACAGGAGCACCCTCTGACAAGAGCAAGAGAGTAGGTTAACGCCATGGCTGTTGATTATTTAAGTGCGCTAAATGCGGGTTCAGGTCTGAATACCACTCAGATTATCGACTCGCTGGTCGAAGCAGAAAAAGCACCACGTGAAGCAGCTATTCAAGAAAAAATTGATGAGGCTGACGTTGCTATTTCCTCTATTGGCCTTCTAAAGACCGAGTTAAGTGCGTTTAACACATCAATGTCAGCTTTGTCTGGTGAAAACGGTATTACGCTTTCCTCAACGAGTACGAGTATTGCTGTTACAAAAACAACGACAGAACCGCTTACCGAATTCAACCATAGTATCGAAGTTTCAGCGTTAGCTGCACAGCAGGTTTTAGAATTTAGCGGTTTTACCACAGCAACAGATGCCGTCTCTCTGGGAACCCTCACTTTCACTGTGGGGTCGTGGAATGCTGACATGTCAGCTTTTACCTCAAATTCTGACTATAGCGCATATTCTCTGGACGTCTCCACCGCTACGACAATAGCGGATGTTGTTACTCTGATTAACGAAAGCACTGATACAGCAATGGACGGCTTACAGGCTAGCATTCTGCAAACAGATGATAATGCCTATTCGGTTGTGATAAAATCTCATTATGGCGCTGACAGAGAGTTACAGATTGTTGATAGTGCAGGAAGTAGTTTTGAATTCAGTTCTAGTTCTGACTCAGCCCATCAAATTTCCGGCGGCGTAGACGCCTCAATAATAATTGATGGCATCACAGTGACGCGCAATACCAATACGGTAACAGACCTTATTGACGATATGAGTATTGCTATCACTGCTGTGACAACGTCTGAGCAGACTATTGCTGCGACTTATGATGAAACGAGTGCCGTCGCAACAATGCAGAGTATTGTTGACGAGCTGAATTTTGTTCTTTCATTTCTTGAAACGGAGACAAGTTATGGAGAAGATGGCGCAGAAGATGGCGGTCTGGTGGGAGATCCCTTTGCAACTGCTCTCAAAAGAACCATTAGAGACTATACCTCTACGGCAATTTCAGGATATGGAGCAGATGATATTTATCTCTCTTATTTTGGTGTTTTAACAAATCTGGACGGTACATTAAGTTTAGATACTGATACGTTCTCAACCTATTTCAATGCCTATCCAGACAATTTCTCTGCCATGACCCAATCCCGTGCAAGCACGGATAATTCGGCCGTTTCAGCGTCTATCTCCGGAGATTATTTTACCCCTGGTGACTTCAGCTTAACCCTGTCTAGCAGCGTGGCTTCAATCCAGGACTCAGATGGCACATCAATAACAATGACTGATACTGGAACGAATTATATTGCCTCATCAGGGAATGCTATTGGTTTGAACCTTTCGACAACACTATCCGACACAACCGCCACTGTTTATATGGGAATGTCCTTAATAGACATGATGTCGAACTACTTTGATGATATTCTGCAAGCGAATGCAGATATAGATGATAAATTATCATTATTAACTGATGCTAAAAAAGATTACACGCTCGACCTAGAAGTGCTTGAGACACGCATGGC
>DGJU01000042.1 GCA_002387605.1 Alphaproteobacteria bacterium UBA4588
CCGAACATTACGCCTCTCCACAAAGCGGCAATGAACGCGGCAATAATTTAGAACGCAAAAAAGCCGCCTCAATTGTGAGACAGCTAACTATCTGATATATATTTATAATATTTGGTTGCGGGGCAGGATTTGAACCTGCGACCTTCAGGTTATGAGCCTTATATTTTGACAAAATCTTAAAGGACATATATTTCAATATGGCATTGGCTGGCAATTTTCGCATACAAATGCTCGACGCCCATTGATTTCAAAGCGGCTTATTTCTCCCTTACAATCAGGACAGGTTTCCTTCGCAAAAATATTGAAATTCTCCCGATATTGGCGTTTGGACCTATTCGCGCCTCTCTTTGTTATAATAGCGTTGTGTTTTACGCCAAGCGTGAGCAAAGCTTTTGCGTCATTCCAAATACGGTCAAAGGTTTGCCGATCGATATTTTTGCCGACCGTTTCTGGGTGCACTGCTTGGCGCCATAAAATTTCTGTCCTATAGATATTTCCAATACCAGCCATGACAGATTGAAGTTCAGCCGAAGCCCTTAGCTAATAATCCAATAATGGCGTATCTGTGTTTTCCCTAGCTTCTAGTTTCCGTGATGCCGCGTCATCATCTGTTCATGGACAGCATCCATTCCACGTTCTGCTAAATCACTCACTTCCATTGCATGTTTTTGCAGGGCCGCCACGACTTCCTGATCAGTAGATGTTTGAATGACGAGAATTCCAGTCTCAGTCGTTTCGATATCTGTTTTTATCAAATGGCCTTTCTCAAACAATGTAGTTAATGTTGGACTCTGTATGGGCACACCCGGATCACGATTTTCCTCAACGCGGGTAATCATCCCGGCTGCATGACCAATCACAAACGCAGCCATTTCCTCATTGTCTGTTTCAGTTAATGTTTTTATCCCATTTGGAAGCAATTCTACTTTTCTATCGATATCTCTATGATTTCTGAACATTGCCTTGAGTTCTTCAACTTCATGCGTAGTAGTGTCACGACCATGAAGCATTGGCATATTGCCTTTGCCATGCTGCATATGCCCACCGCCACTAGAGTGATTGTGCATTTTCATTTGCGCGTATGCCGTTGCTGACCCAAGACCAAGAACAAAAATTGCAACTGCTCCAGCTATTGTGAATGTCTTTTTCGTAATTACTATCATGATCAGATTCCTTGAATAATGTCAGATCTAATTAAGGTTGGACTGCAAGATACATAACTAATTAGTTGATTATGTATTTCATAAACCAGTGACGTGATTGAAGGGCTGGGAATTTCTTTGAAAAGGTAAGCAACAAGGGCACTGATGGCTTTGTTTTCGTCTTCATTAAACGACGTTTCAATAATTGTTTAGATAGCGAATAGGTTAGCGTCTTTGGTAAACATGCGCCATCACAGCACGGTTTTAATCAGCATCCCAATGATAGTTAGAGAAAGAACCCCTGCGGCCCATAATCCAATAAACCAGGCTATTTTTTTTGTTTGTGACTTCAGCATTAATGATATCCCTCACCTGATTTCGTCTTTCCCCGAAACACCCAATAGCTATAAGTGGTGTAGGCAATAATGATCGGCAGCAAAACAGCTGTGCCTACGAGCAGAAAACGTAAGCTTTCATCTGGGGCCGCCGCCTGCCAAATCGTAATTGAGGGTGGTATCATATGAGGATAAAGACTTATCCCAAGCCCGATATAGCTCGCTAAAAACAGTCCAAGAGTTAAGATAAATGGCAAATTATCTCTCTTAGCATTCAAGCTGAGGGCAAGACCAACAAACAAACCAAATGTTATAAGCGGTACAATGCTGACATAATAAACAGAAGGGGAGGAGAACCAACGCGCCATGAATTTTGCATCAAGAAATGGTGTCCATATGCTTACTACCGCCATCACAACTGCCATTGCTGCCATTAAATACCACGCCAGATAATAGGCTCTGCTGTTAAGGGCGTGATCAGTCTTCATAATAAGCCATGTTGCCCCTAGCAAAGCATAACCCGCCACAAGGGCAACACCGCACATTACGCTAAAAGGGGTAAGCCAATCCCACCAGCCGCCAGCATAAGCCCGGGACTCAACCTCGATACCTTGGATTAAAGCGCCAAGAATAATACCTTGCGATACCGCCGCCGTTAATGAGCCCAAAAAGAACGACAAATCCCAGGCTGTTTTCCACCGGCTTGTCCGCCAGCGAAACTCAAAGGCCACACCCCGAAATATCAACCCGATTAACATAGCCATTATCGGCGCATAAAGGGCTGGCAAAATAATCGCATAAGCCATCGGGAAAACAGCGAAAAGACCGCCGCCGCCCAGAACAAGCCAAGTCTCGTTTCCATCCCACACAGGTGCCACTGTGTTCATTGCCTGATCGCGATGCCGAACCCCCTTAAGCAAAGGAAATAAAATGCCAATGCCAAGATCAAAACCATCAAGAATGACATAAGCCAGAATAGCAACCGCGATAAGCCCTGCCCAAATAAATGCCAGATCAAATATCATGCCTGTCTCCGTTATCCGATGGTTTGCGGTTGGTTATTATCAGGCTGGGCGGCAAGGCCGCCTGCTGCACGTAAAGGGATGCCTTTTTCTAAACCAGATTCACCATTTTGTGGCTTTTTGCTCATCAGCCGCAGGATATAAAAAACACCTGTGCCAAACACAATGAAATATACCCCGGCAAATACCGCGAGTGAAATAGCAACAGCCGGCGCATCCAGCGGCGAAGCTGAGTCAACTGTTTTCAACACCCCATAGACAGTATAAGGCTGGCGCCCTATTTCAGTTGTAATCCAGCCAGCAAGAACAGCTACAAAACCAGACGGCCCCATTACCATTGCCATCATATAGGTCACTGGCGCATCGAACAGCTTGCCCCTTAGCCGCAACCATAATGACCAGAACCCAAGCATCATCATCGCAACGCCGATGCCCACCATTACCCTGAATGACCAAAAAACAATTGTTGCATTCGGCCTGTCTTCGACAGGCCAAGCCTTTAGCCCTTTCACCTCGCCGTCCCACTCATGGGTGAGGATCATAGATCCAAGTTTGGGAATCTCTATGGCATATTTTGTTTCTTCTGCCACCATATCCGGCAGTCCAAATAAAATCAGTGGCGCACCTTTTTGAGTCTCAAAATGACCTTCCATTGCAGCCACTTTAGCTGGCTGATGCTCAAGCGTATTCAGACCATGAATATCGCCAGCAATAATCTGCAAGGGCGCAACGATAGCTGCCATCCACATCGCCATCGAAAACATCACGCGCGCTGCTTTATTCGTTCTGTCTTTCAGAAGATGATATGCGCCTACCCCGCCAACAACAAAGGCTGTTGTCAGATAAGCGGCCAACACCATATGAACCAGCCTATAAGGGAATGAGGGATTAAAAATAATTTCCCACCAGTTGAGGGGGATAAATTGCCCAACCTCATTAAAGCCATAGCCAGCCGGCGTATGCATCCAGCTATTGACCGACAAAATCCAAAATGCAGAAAACAGCGTCCCAATGGCAACCATCAATGTGGCAAAGAAATGTAACCCTTTGCCAACCTTATTCATGCCAAAAAGCATGACGCCCAAAAACCCTGCTTCAAGAAAGAAAGCGGATAGAACCTCATAGCCCATCAACGGCCCCAGAACTGGCCCTGTCTTATCTGAGAATACAGACCAGTTTGTGCCGAACTGATATGACATAACAATGCCAGACACCACGCCCATCCCAAATGCAAGCGCGAAAATCTTAAGCCAATATGTGAATAAATCCATATAGACCTGTCGGCCTGTTTTCAGCCAAAGCGCCTCCAAAACAGCAAGATATGAGGCAAGCCCAATAGAAAATGCCGGAAAAATAATATGAAAGGACACAGTAAACGCAAATTGTATCCGGGCCAGATCAATAGCAAGAGGAAGGTCTGTCATTTCATATAACTCCTTGGGCTTGCGCCCTCAACTTTTGGCACAGAAATATGTGATGGTATATCAGCCGTTAACGCCTTTACAGCATCCATATGTGACAGGAATACCTGACCAGAGATGTGTGTGGTAAAGGCAATACGGTTCAACCGGTCCATAACCGGCCCTTTTACCTCAGAGAGGTGAAAGGAAACATTCATCGAGTGTAATTTTTCGTTGATTGCCTCAAGAGACTCGATCGCACTGGCATCAATCTCATTGATAGCAGAACATTGAAGTACCACATGTCTGACTGATTTACTCTCAGCAATATGGGCAGTGAGGAAATCCTCTAAGGCGCGTGCATTGGCAAAATACAGGCTTTGGTCAACCCGAACAGACAAAAGATTATCCCATATGCGCACCTGATGGCGAAGGACATTCCGAAAATGCTCGGTTCTCCCTACCTGACCAACAACCGCAATATGGGGTCGTGCTGTTTTCAAAAGATAAAGAGAAATAGACGCAATCACACCTAAAGTGACACCAATTTCAACACCTATCAAAAGCGTCCCTGACAGGGTTAATAACACAGCTGTAAAATCAGCTTTTGAATAAACCCAACTGCGTTTCAATACAGACAAATCAACCAGCGATAAAACCGCAACAATAATCGTTGCTGCAAGTGATGCTTTTGGCAAATAATATAAAAATGGGGTCAGAAATAATGTAGCAAGCGCAATACCAATAGCGGCAAACGCGCCGGCAGCAGGGGTCGCGGCACCAGCATCATAATTCACAACTGAACGTGAAAAGCCCCCTGTTACCGGATATCCGCCTGAAAGTGATGAGGCGATATTTGCCGCGCCAAGACCGATTAATTCTTGATCAGGGAAGATGCGTTCGCGTTTCTTTGCGGCTAATGTCTGGGCAACCGAAACAGATTCAACAAATCCTATTATGGAAATCAAAAATGCTGAACCTGCCAGCTGTATCCATAATTCAGTATCAAAATCCAGCACAGACAAACCCGGCACAGTTAAACCAGGCAGGCCTTGCGGAATCACCCCTACAATTGAAACACCTTGCATATCAAGATGCAGCATTTTTGTGAATAAAATCGTTACTATTATGACGACAACAGGGCCTAGCTTTACAGCGAGCCCAGCAAGCCACTCGCTAACGCCAATAGCCCGCAATAAGGGCTTTAAGCCGGCTCTTATCCAGAATAAAAACCCAAGCGCTGGCAGGCCAATATATATAGTTGGCCAATGAACAGCATCCCTTTCAGCCCATAATAAGGATAATAGCTGGATTATATTATGCCCCGATGCATCAACGCCCAGAATATGTTTTGCCTGACTAAGAGCAATTACAATTCCAGAAGCTGTGATAAATCCAGCAACCACGGGGTGGCTTAAGAAATTCGCCAGAACACCCATGCGCAAAATGCCCATCACAAGCAAAATAATCCCCGATAAGCCTGCTAAAACAGCAGCAGCAACAATAAGTTGCGTTGGGTCTGTTAAGCCGAGATTGCCGATGGCAGCAGCTGTCATTAGTGAGATGACAGCAACCGGACCAACCGCAAGCGCGGAGCTTGTGCCAAATATGGCATAAACCACCAAGGGCAGGATTGATGCATATAATCCAATATGCGCTGGCAATCCTGCAAGCAATGCATAGGCAAGTGATTGCGGAATCAGCATGATTGTCACAATGATAGCGGCAAGCCCGTCATCTGTTAGCTGAGCTGATGAATAGGTGCGTCCCCATGCCAAAATTGGGAAATATGATGTAAACCGGCCCATTATTAACCTTCTTATTTGGCAATTTGTTTTTGTGGTTTAGCCATCCATTCCTTGCCTTTCAGCATTCCATTCCAATACAGATATGGCAGGATTTTTTCTTTCAGGAACCACGCAAGCCGTGATGGCTTTGTGCCATTAATAAGCCATTTCGGAAATGACGGGTTGAGGCTGCCGCCATAGCCAAATTCTGCGAGCACTATCCGGCCACGTTCGACTGTCAAAGGACAGGACCCATAGCCAGTATAACCCATAACAGGTGTCTGGCCGGCCGCCACCGCCAATAAATTCTCGGCAACGACCGGGGCTTGTTTGCGCACTGCCGCCGCTGTCTTTGCGTTCGGTGTGTTTGCAGCATCACCAAGTGACCAGATATTTGGATAGCGGTTATGCTGCAATTTTGCGTGATCGACATCCACCCAGCCTGCATCATCCGCAAGAGGGGAATTTGCGATGAATTCATGGGCTTTTTGTGGGGGGCAGACATGGATCATATCAAAGGCCTTTTCAACCTGTCTTGTTTTGCCATCAGCATTTGTCTCAGCAAAAGTCGCTATTCTCCGCTCGCCATCAATAGCGATCAGATTTGATGAAAAGCTCAATTTTGCCTGATATTTTTTGATATATTCCATCAAGGCAGGGACATAATCTGCGACCCCAAACAGAGCCCCGCCAGCATTATTGAAATCAATCTCAATATTATCTAACACTTTGGCTCGCATCCAATAATCAGCTGACAGATACATAGCCTTTTGTGGTGCACCAGCACATTTAATCGGCATTGAAGGCTGGGTGAAAAGCGCTCTTCCTTTTTTCATCGAACTCACCAGCTCCCAAGTATAAGGCGCAAGGTCAAAACGGTAATTTGATGTCACGCCATTGCGGCCAAGTGTCTCTTCAAGACCTTTGATGGCGTGCCAGTCAAGCGCTAATCCCGGGCAAACAACCAATTGATCATAAGTTAAAAGATCGCCGTTTTCGAGCGTCACACTATTGTGCTCCGGGTTAAAAGTGCAAGCTCCTGACTTCACCCAGCGAACACCGCCTGGCATCTGACTTGCCATTTTTTTAACAGTTGAGCCACACTCAAAAATACCAGCGCCAACCATGGTCCAGCCAGGCTGATAATAATGCACATCAGAGGGATCAAGGATTGTTATCTGCACATCTGCTGAGCGTTCCATAAGGCTGGACGCCGTGGCAATACCGCTAGCGCCCCCACCAATGATAATAATCTTCGTTGAAGGAGATTTACGCTCATGACTACTTTTGATATTTTTTTGTTGAGCAGCCTGAAACAGCTGTTTTGCGCGGTTTCCAGAACGGCAATAAGCCAATATCGGTGTCTGTACATCCCCTAACAAAAATGCCAATTTTTCGATTTGCTTATCTTCCATGCTGTTTGCTGAAACGGGAATGTAGAAAAATTTTATGCCGTTTTTACTGGCCAGCGCCCCAATCTCATCACTTGGAACAGCGCCCGGCTCATGATCTGGGCGATTGCAAATAATGGTTTTGAAACCCAAAGCCGCAATCTCATTCAGATCATCAATCTGGATTTGCGGGGAAACAGAAAATACGTCATTAACGGCTGTAATATTCATGAAAAATGCTCCAAGACTATAAATAAGTAGCGGCTAAAGCAGTAAGCCATGCCCGAGGGCCTAGCGCTAACTCCGAAGGCCAGTTACTGGCACTTTCAGGTAGGTGTCACCATTATCTTCAGGGGCTGGCATATGGCCTGCGCGCATATTCACCTGAATGGATGGCATAATAAGCTTTGGCATTTGCAAGGCGGAATCACGCGCTTCCCGCTTTTTAACAAATGCATCCTCGCTCACATCGCCGCCAATATGGATATTTGATAAGCGCTGGTCCTTAACTGTTGTCTCCCACGCAACTTCACGGCCACCCGGCTGATAGTCATGGCATACGAAAACCCGTGTTTCATCAGGCAATGCCAGAATTTTTTGAATCGAACGATAAAGTGTCCGCGCATCGCCGCCCGGAAAATCAGCACGCGCTGTACCTCCATCAGGCATGAATAAAGTATCCCCGACAAAGACAGCGTCACCAATTATATGCGCCATGCAGGCAGGTGTGTGACCGGGTGTATGCATAGCACGCGCTTTTATAGTGCCAATAGCATACTCATCACCATCACTTAGGAGCTTGTCAAACTGGCTACCATCACGCTCAAATTCTGTTCCGGCGTTGAACACCTTACCAAAAATATTTTGAACGGCAGTGATTTCTTTTGAAATGATAATCTCGCCACCACATTTCTCCTGAATATAGGGGGCGGCTGATAAATGATCTGCATGAACATGGGTTTCAATAAGCCATTGCAGCTTCAGACCACGTCCAGCGATTTCACTGATGATGCTATCAGCCTGCTCATATGAAATGGCACCTGCCGCATAGTCAAAATTCAACACTGAATCAATAACACCACATGCATTTGTTTCTGCATCAATGACCAGATAACAAACAGTATTGGTCAACGCATCATAATAGGGGTGAACTTCTGGTGATTGTGTGAAAGCCATAACGCACCTCGAAAACATATAATTTATATCAATCTTTAAACATTCATAAATTATGTATCTTTACAGGTCAACAAAAAAGATTTATATCACATATATGTTTAAAAAGAGGTAGCTATGAGACTTACCCAATATTCAAATTATGCGCTGCGAACTTTAATGTTCGCCAATTTGCATTCTGACAGGCTGTGCCAATGTCAGGAGGTTGCAGATGCCTTTCAGATTTCCAAAGCCCATCTGGTAAAATGTGTCCATCAATTGGGGCAATGGGGCTTTCTCCAATCGGTGCGCGGGCGCGGGGGCGGGTTTCGCCTGGCAAGACCGGCAGAAGAGATTAGCGTCGGGGCGGTTATCCGAAAGACAGAAGATACGCTGGAACTGGTAGAATGTTTTAACAGCACAACCAATCGCTGCCCGTTAATCAGCCAATGCAAATTAAACCAAACGCTAATGCGGGCGATGAAAAATTTTATGGATGAAATGGACAAGGTCACAATTGCCGATATCACTGCAAATCAAAAAGACCTGCTTGCGCTTTTACAGCCCTAAATTCATCTCATTACCGGTTACTGTTTAAACACCCACTTTCAAAGGAGAAACTTATGGGGTTAAGAATCAACGACATCGTTCCCAATTTTACTGCTGAGACAGACCATGGCACGATCCAGTTCCATGATTGGATTGGTGACAAGTGGGCTATTTTATTTTCACACCCCAAAGATTTCACGCCTGTTTGCACCACTGAGTTTGGCGCGGTTGCCCAGCTTGCCAGCCAATGGGAAGAGCTGAACACGAAGGTGATAGGCTTATCAGTTGACGGGGTAGAAGAGCACAAAGATTGGAAAAAAGATATTGAGAGTATTGCCAATGCCAAAGCAAGCTTCCCTATTATTGCTGATAATGATTTAGCTGTTTCAAAACAATTTGATATGTTGCCTGCAGATGCTTATCTGCCAGATGGTCGTACGGCAGCTGATTCAGCATCTGTCCGTTCCGTTTTCATTATTAGCCCGGATAAAAAACTTCAGCTTTCGATGACGTATCCCATGTCTGTTGGGAGAAACTTTGCTGAAATTCTGCGCAGCTTGAAAGCCTTGCAAAAAACCTATGGACAGCCTTTGGCAACGCCCGCCAATTGGACAGAAGGCCAGGATGTGGTCATTGCGCTGACGCTAGATGACGACAAGGCGAGAGAAAAATTTGGTGAGTTTGAAGCGAAACTTCCTTATTTGCGTATGACCTCAAACGCCTAACAGGCCAGCTCAGCAATTCTGCAAGAGTGTGCCAAAAACCCCTTAGCCCCTTTCTTTTACACCCAAAAGGAGGGGGTTTTTCATACATATTTTTGTGAAGAAAGTTGGTAGCGGAGGAGGCACTTGAACCCCCGACACGCGGATTATGATTCCGCTATTCCGCGTGTTTATAAACTTTAAAGTGCATTCAACAACCTTGCCAAATATAGTTGCTTAAATTTTTATCTAAAGGTTTTGAAACCCACATGTTTCAGATATCATTGAACTATGCTGGGCAATCACCGCACTGCCATCTCTCACACTTGTGATACCGAAGCACTAGAAGATGCTTTGGAAGGCGCTTGTGGTGGTAATCTTCAAGTTACTTATCGACTTGAACTAAGAGGACTAGCAACATCACTCTGGTATGATGCGGAGATGAAACAGCAACGCACTGCCGATCAAAACGATATTGAACCACTTAAGGCCTTGACAAACTTCAGAGCCAATCTTCAGCGTCGAAAGAAGGCATCAGATTCATTGACAAGCTCGAAGCTAATGGAAATACCTGAGCCTGCTCACAGCATTCTCCTGAGTGACATAGCCTACACATTTCGTGATCAAATCGACGTTTATACACAAATCGATTTTGATAACGATAAACATGTAGCATTACTTCAGGCCGCTGTTGACAGCAGCATTTCGAAAGTCAGCAATAGACGAGGTCGTCCTATTAATGAACCACTTGACGAGTTCTTCGTTGGACTAAGAGACCTTTATGAAGCGGCATCTGGCAAAAAAGCCATTGCCGAAGCGCATTACAGTAATGAGCCCAAGACTGAATTTGAACAACTGATCTACCTTGGCTACCAGATCATAAGACCAGCTCAAAATTATGATGCAGCATATAAAGCCTATGAGCGCGCCATAAGTAGAAATTCCCAAACCACTGAATAAAAATCATAAAAACTGCAGATGTTTATGTCTTTATCGGAACTGATTTTAGTTTGGCAGTATGCCAATTATGGATCAACGTTCTGTTCAAAATACTATAAATCATCAAGGTGCCAATAACGCACTCATAGCCCTTGCGCGCCTTTTAGGCAGACAAGCCGCCAACGAGTTGGTTGAGACTGAACAGGCTGACCCCGTTACCCCACTAAATCAAGACAAAGGAGCTAGAGATGACTAGCCAAAGACCTGTTCGCCTTCTTACCCCTAAAGAGGCAGCTGATTTTTTATCGGTATCCGCTCGGACCATCAAAAGACTTGTATCTGAAGGAAGACTTCCTGCCGTTCGAATCCGGAACTCTATGCGCTTTAAGCTTCAGGATTTGGAAATCTATATCGAGCATAACAGGTGGTCATGATGGGTATTTTTGACAGTCACATTATGGCCAGATATGGCCTCATTTGCACCTCAGGCGCCGAGCATAGTGAAATACTATATATTGTTATCATCACCATGATTTGTGCCATATATACACTATATGTTGTGTTTGTCTTGATTTGGCTTCACCTGTCTTCTATTGTCATTAATAGTGTTTCACGCAGCACTTATGGAGTTAGCTTATGAGCAGTAATAACCATTTTGCAGACCCGTCACTTATCAGCTTTGCCGAATTACAACAGCTGGTTTGGGATAATGATACTTTGTCATTTCCGCGCCGACGTGAGATAGCATCAGCCATTAACACTATTGCTGTTTGGTTCAACTTGCCGCTGGACATGATCCCTGCATCAACAAGCTTCCTTCGTGACCGGTTTAAGAATGTGCACCCAGCCCATGTGAGTGTCAGCAAGCGCCGCATACAAAATGTACGCTCACTCATCATGGCGGCTTTTAGAGCAGAGGGCATTACGACTAAGCTTGCACCCTACATGACGCCAATGTCTCCAGCTTGGGAGAATCTATGGGGTATGCTTGAGGGAAGCACTTATCACAAGACCGAACTCAGTCGCTTCTTCCGATATTGCTCTAATCAGCATGTGAGCCCTGCTGATGTGACCGATGAGGTCTTAGCTTCTTATCTTCATGCATTAGAAACTGAGGCGCTTATTAGCAAACCGCGAACACGCCATCAGTCTGTCTGCCGCGTGTGGAACAAATGCGCTAAGCTTTATCGCGATAATGGCTGGCCAGAGATAGCAGTCACAGTGCCACGCTATGATGATCGTCTTTACAGTATTGGTGAGGATCTCGTCTCAGATTGCATCAAAAAGGATTTAGATGATTATCTGATTTATCTGGCAGGTGATGACCCATTCACAGCACATGCAAAGCCATTTAAGCCTAAAAGCCTTGAGGCTGTGAAAGGACATTTCTGGCGATACCTATCTGCCCTTCATTACCAGGGTATTGATCTAACAACGAGCAGCAAGCTAGAGGACCTTGTTAGCAAAGACATGTTCACGAGTGGTATTCGTTGGTTTTGGGATCGAAACGGTAACAAGACATCCAAACATATTGGTGAAATCGCATGGACTGTTCGCTGCTACGCTGTCAAACATCTACATGCGAACGAGGCAACTGCAGCCTTCTATGCAGATGCTTTAAGCAGACTGCGGGTAAATCAACAGGGGCTCAGCGATAAAAACCAAGCTGCGATGGCACAGTTTGATGATGCCAAAGTTGTGGAGACATTTGTAAGCCTGCCGCCGCGTCTCTGGGACAAGGCAGATGCCATGCAAAAGACCACCTGCTCAAAACGCATAACCAAGAAAGCTCGCCTACTTGCCCAAGCATCAGTTGCTATAGAAATATTAATATTTGCGCCAATGCGCATTGCTAATTTACAAGGCTTACGCCTTGATGAGCATATCTCATGGCAAGCTGGGCGTATGCGTATCAACATCCCACGCCAGCAGGTCAAGAATAACCAAGCGCTTGACTTCTTGCTTCCAGAAAGCGTGAGCAAACGCGTCAAACGTTATATTGATGATTGGCGGCCATTCTTGAGCACCCCCGCAAATCCCTATCTCTTTCCTGGCCGCACCGGTCAACCAAAAGACAGCACCTGCCTGCGCAAGCAAATCGAAAACACACTTTGGAACGAGGGCGGCATACGCCTTACGCCACACCAGTTCCGGCATGCCGCGGCCAAGATTTTGCTTGATGCTAAGCCGGGTCATTATGAAGTCATCAGGAAAGTACTAGGCCATAAGTCACTTACAACGACCTACAGCCATTACGCTGGTGCAGAAACCCAGGCTGCCATCAACCTATATGATGATGTCATAATCCAACATCGGCAGAAAAAAGCATTTACTGACAGACCTCCAAACAAGATTGCTGAGCCGCCCTTTATGGATCCATTGCAACTTTATGGAGGCAAACGATGAGCAAGAAGGCCCCAACATCGACGCACTTATTTGAGTGGCCAGAACTCGACCAGCATCTCTGGCAGGTTGCAACTCAGAAGGGGAACTTTCTTGAGCGTGACGGGAGGGCAGCACACTGGGCCGCCACCACGAGGCTTCAGGTTCAAAAAGGTTATGGCAAATGGATCTTTCATTTAACAGCTGAGGGCGCTCTAGCAGTTAGAGATCAACAGCAGCCCATCGAGCGTGTTGATGAAAATCAACTTCGCTCATATTTGGATAGGCTTAAAGCTCAAGGGCTCGCCTCACAGACTATAGCTTCTCGCATCACTGACCTCACTGAAGCCATTCGGGTCATGCAACCGGAAGCAGACATCACTATCTTGCGACAGTTGTCAGCCACAATGCAGCAAAGAGCGGCACCATCGCGCAAAAAACATGCGCGCATCAAGCCACCACAAGAAATATGGCAGGCCTGTTTGGAATATATGGAACAAGCTATCCGGGATAATCTAGCGCCAAACATAAACCAAGCATCGCGCTTTAGAGATGCACTGTCGCTTGGTCTTTTAGCACAACGGCCGTTGCGGCGCCGAAACATGTCGGGGCTAGTGATTGGTGAACACCTAACCTTAGACAATGACGTATGGCACTGTCATATTACAGGCGACCAGACTAAGGATGGCACGACAATAAGCTTCACCCTTCCAGATGATGGGCGCTTCTTTACTGTCTTTGAACACTACCTGTTAGTATGCCGCCAGCACCTGCTAAGAAAGCCTGCCACCAACGCCCAGAACATATCCGAATTGACTGGCCCACTCTGGATATCAACGCGCGGCAAGGCCATGACCAGCCATGCATTTTATTACGGCATCACCCGTATCTCTGATGAACTTCTAGGCGCGCCCCTCAATCCGCACATACTTCGTGACTGTGCCGCAAGTGCGCTTTCAAGCGATGCGCCAGAGTATATTTTAGCTGCTAGCCGTATATTGGGACACAGGGATCTTGCCACGACGCTTGGTCATTATGAGCAATCATCCATGCTGGCCGCCGGCACCAACCTTGCTTCCACAATGGAAGCGATCCAACAACAGGCATTAGCCTCTGCGGCACCGCTCACTGAAGACAACGCCCTGCCGTTCCTCGACATTGAGGAGGTGCTGGCATGACCAAGCGCGCAGTCATCTATGCCAGATACTCAAGCGACCTTCAAAGTGATGCCTCTATCGAAGATCAGGTCAGGTTAGCAAAGCGTCTAATCAACGATCAGAACATGGTACTAAGCCAAACCTACACTGACCACGGCATTAGTGGCTCATCACTTTTGCGCCCAGGCTATCAACAATTGCTAACTGACGCCCGCGCCGGGATGTTTGATTTCGTTGTGGCTGAGAGTATTGATAGGTTGAGCCGCGATCAGGAACATATTGCCGCATTCCACAAAGCCATGAACTTCGCAGGCATCAGCGTTATCACTACATCCGAAGGCGCGATTAACGAGCTCCATATCGGCCTCAAGGGGACAATGTCAGCACTCTACTTGAAAGATCTCGCAGACAAGACCCGAAGAGGCCTTGAGGGTAGGGTGCGAAAAGGCAAATCAGGAGGGGGCATTTGCTATGGTTACCGGGTTGATCACAAGCGATA
>DGJU01000016.1:0-6380 GCA_002387605.1 Alphaproteobacteria bacterium UBA4588
GGCTCAAAGACGAGAGCGCATAGTTATCCTGATCAGCGCGAGAGAACTGATAATGTTCTGCACAATCTTCTGCAAAACATCCCATCAGCACGCCCTTATTATAGGCGTCTTCCAGCCCATCAAGAAACATATGGTCTGTGAGTGTCTGGTGACCAAGCCGGCTGCCACCGCGCAGGCCGCCACTTAAATAAGGCGCATTTGTCATGCTTTCCATGCCGCCAGCAATAACAGAACTCACATCACCTGACGCTAACTGGTCATACCCAAGCATCACAGCTTTCATGCCAGAGCCGCACATTTTATTCACTGTTGTTGCTGGAATAGCGTTACTTAATCCAGCATGAAATCCGGCTTGGCGGGCAGGGGCTTGGCCTAATCCTGCTGGCAGAACACATCCCATAATGACATCATCAATGGCTGTCGCATCAATGCCTGACTGGGCGAGGGCTGCCTGAATGGCATGGCCGCCAAGCTCAGGTGCGCTTAATGTGTTGAACGCTCCTTGGAAGCTACCTATTGCTGTGCGTGCGCTTCCAGTGATGAAAATATCAGCCATGTTTACGCCCCCCATCTGATGGTTATTTTCCTATGAAGGTTGCCGCCCGCTTTTCTGAAAAGGCAGCCATTCCCTCTTTCTGATCGTCTGTTGCAAACAAAGACTGGAACACACGCCGCTCAAACAGCAACCCTTCGCGCAAGCCCCCTTCTTCGGCTCTCTCAACAGCTTCACGCGCCAGCATAACAGAGGCGCGCCCATAGCCTGCAATCGTTTGAGCTGCTGCGAGTGTCTCGCTTAAGAGGTCTGCATCATCAATCACCCGGGCAACAATGCCGGAGCGTTCCGCCTCATCAGCACCCATCATGCGGCCTGTTAGGATCATATCCATTGATTTTGCTTTGCCAATGGCGCGTGTCATCCGCTGTGATCCGCCCATGCCGGGAATCACGCCTAGCTTGATTTCAGGCTGGCCGAAGGTTGCCGAGCGTGACGCAAAAATCATATCGCACATCATGGCAAGTTCGCATCCGCCGCCCAGAGCATAGCCGCCAACAGCGGCAATTTTTGGTGTCCGGAAGGCCGCAAACTGGTCCCAATCTGCAAATAAATCTGCATGATAATTATCCATATAGGATTTTTGCGCCATTTCAGGAATGTCAGCGCCAGCAGCAAAGGCTTTCTCATTTCCGGTGATAATAAAACAACCAATTTCAGGATCACGGTCAAGCGGTGCGAGTGTGTCAATCACCTCGCGGGTAAGCTGCTGGTTAATCGCGTTCAGCGCTTTCGGGCGGTTCAAGGTTATTTGAACAACTGCCCCAATGCGGGTTACGATAATAGTCTCAAGATTTGTGTGGCTCATAATGGTCTCTATTTTTTAGGTACGTGGTTTGGTCTCGAAGCGCGGCAGCATAGCTGAGAAATCGCGGCCTCTTCCGTCTTCTTCCTCAACAAACTGGATATATTCTGCCAAGGCGGCTGCCCCAAGCGGTGTTTCTGCATTAACAGCTTCTGCTGCCTGTTGCGATAAGCCCAAATCCTTGACCATCATTTCAGCTGCAAATCCCGGTTTATAATCATTATCTGCTGGACTGGTTGGCCCAATGCCCGGCGCAGGACAATAGGCGTTCATTGTCCAGCTATAGCCTGAAGACGTGCTCACAACATCGAACAGCTTTTGTCTGTCCAAGCCAAGCTTATCTGCTAGCGCGATACTTTCGCAAGTCACAATCATGGTAACGCCAAGTATCATATTATTGCAGATTTTTGCTGCCTGACCAGCCCCTGCATCACCGCAATGCACTGTTTTACTACCCATTATATCGAATAGGGGGGCTGCGCGTGCAAACCCATCATCACTTCCGCCTGCCATAAAGGTTAGTGTGCCAGCAGCAGCGCCAGTCGTGCCGCCCGATACTGGCGCATCGACCGCTACAATATCTGCTGCATTTGCGTCTGCTGCAACGTCGCGCGCAGAAATCACATCAACGGTTGAGCAGTCGATAAACAAGCATCCTGCTGCCATTGCGGGCAGAATTTCTGCGGCAACGCTTCTGAGGATAGCGCCGTTTGGCAGCATTGTTATAACACAATCTGCGCCGGTGACAGCGTCTGTTGCATGAGCCGCCATCTTAACCCCGTCCGGTGCGGCGGCATGAATATCAAATCCTATAACATCATGACCCGCAGTTACAAGATTGGCAGCCATCGGACCACCCATATTTCCCAGACCAATAAACCCGATTTTCATAGTTGTCTCTCCTTATGCAATCATGCTGGCTAGGTTCAAGCTGGCGCATCAAGAGGTGCCAGCATATGCGCAATAATATCATCACTGACATCATCGAATGTTTTATACTTCCAGTTAGGGGCGTGATCCTTATCAATCAGCATGGCGCGCACACCTTCCAGAAAATCTGCATCACTAAGCGAGCGCGCTGTAAACCTGAATTCATAATCAATCGCTGTTGCCATATCTGGTGATAGTCTGACAGCCCGTATTGATGTGATCGTTGAGAGCACAGATAAAGGTGACTGGCGGCTATAGGCTTGGTTTATTTCGGCTGCGAGCGGGGTTGTCTGATGCGCGATAGCGCGCACAACATCACGCGGATTTTCAGCACTGAACAGGCTGTTAATCTCATCACGTTTCGCAAATATCGGTGATAGATCATCCAACACAGGGCTTTCAAAATCAGCAATACAGTCAGGCGTGCCTGTTGCAATGAGCGCCTTAAGCAGGGCAGGCCATTTTTCCTGTAGGACAAAATAGTCAGCAAAGCCGGCAAAAATCGCATCGCCAGCTTTCATTCGTGCTCCAGTTGTACCAAGATATTCACCCAAATACCCCGGCGCCCGCGCAAGTAACATACTGCCGCCAACATCAGGCATCAGGCCGATAGCACATTCAGGCATGGCAAAGCGGCTGGTCTGCGATGTAATTCTGTGACTGCCATGACAAGACACACCAACACCGCCCCCCATGACATAGCCTTGCATCAATGCGATATAAGGTTTTGGATAGGCCTCTATCAGGGCATTAAGCCGGTATTCATCACGCCAGTAAGACCGGGCATAATCGTGATCGCCATCAACACCCCGGCGATAAAGTTCAGCAACATCACCGCCAGCACAAAAAGACTTCTCGCCTTCTGCTGTAATAACAATTTGAGTGATAGCCGCATCATCAGCCCACGATAATAGCGCTGCTTCCATCGCATCATTCATCTCGTAAGTGAGGGCGTTAAGGGCTTTGGGACGGTTCAGATGGATCCGACCTGTGCTGTTCTCAACAGTAATGATAATATCACTCATCTATCTCGTTCCGCTAATAATGTGCGGCTAATAATCACCCGCATAATTTCGTTGGTGCCTTCAAGAATCTGATGGACGCGCAAATCTCGAACAATCTTTTCAATACCGTAATCTGCCAGATAGCCGTAGCCGCCATGTATCTGAAGTGCTTCATTGGCAACATCAAAACTTACATCTGTTACATGACGTTTTGCCATCGCACAGGCGCGTGTTGCATCTGCTGTTTTATGATCAAGTTTCCATGCCGCCTGATGCAGGAAGGTGCGGGCAACCTCAAGATTTGTAAACATATCGGCTATCTTGAACTGGACGGATTGAAATTTATCGATAGACCGCCCAAATGCCTTGCGCTCGCTCGAATAGCTCAGCGCCTTTTCATAGGCTGCTTGCGCGCCGCCAAGAGCAGCGGCCGCAATATTAAGCCGTCCACCATCCAGCCCCATCATGGCATAGCTAAAGCCGTCACCTTCGCTGCCAAGCAGGTTTTCTGCTGGTGTTGAACAATTATCCATCATGACTTGGGCTGTTGGCTGGGCGCGCCACCCCATCTTGCGTTCCTGTGCCCCAAAAGAAAGGCCAGCTGCCTCTTTATCAACGATAATGGCTGAAATACCTTTGGGCGTTTCATCACCGGTGCGGCACATTACAATATATAAATCAGAATAGTCACCGCCTGAAATAAATGATTTCGTTCCGGTTAGCTCATAGCCCTCATTGGTGCGGACCGCCTTGGTACGCAATGCAGCAGCATCTGAGCCAGATTCAGGTTCGGTTAAACAATATGATCCAATTTTTTTCATCTGACATAAGTCAGCCAGGTATTTATCCTGCAGCGTCTCATTGCCGAAGGTGGCGACCATCCATGCAATCATATTGTGAATAGATAAAAAAGATGAAACTGACGGGCAGGAGATCGCAAGCGCCTCAAAAATAAGGGTTGCATCAAGACGGGTCAGGCCAGAACCGCCCTGTTCTTCTGGAACATAAATTGCCGCAAGACCTAGTTTTGCTGCCTCTTCCAGCATTTCACGAGGCATCTCTGCTGTCTCATCCCACTTATCGGCAAAGGGGGCTATATGTTCAGCACCAAAATCACGGGCCATATCATAAATAGCTTGCTGTTCTTCAGAGAGCGCGAAATCCATATGTCTGCCGCCTTTCATAAATCTTATAAGTGGTTAACCAGCAACAAGGCCAATAAGCAGGTGCCATCATGCACCCATTTTCGGTCATTAACCGATATCCCGCTTATCATCGATAACAAGACCATCATTTGGCAGATCACCTGGCATGACAACCTCAACCTGACCTCTTAGCTTAAAAATATCCTGCACTGACCCCGTAAAGGTTTCAGGGCTTCCTTGTGATGCTTCAAGCTGTACCGTCATAATATCTGTTGACCCATCATGGGTAACAGTAACCCGTGCGCGCACAATCTCATCATGACGAGCAACAAGGGCTGCAACCTGTTCGGGGCGAACAAACATCCCCTTTATCTTGGTTGCCTGATCAGCCCGGCCGCGCCATCCAACAATACGTTTATTTGTGCGCCCGCACGGACTGGTGCCCGGTAAAATAGCTGACAGGTCACCCGTTGCAAAACGAATGAGCGGCGTTTCATGCGAGAATGTTGTCACAACAACTTCGCCAATCTGTCCGTCTTCTACAGGAATGCCAGTGCCGGGAACAACGATTTCAACGATAACACCTTCATCAACAATCATACCGTCCAGTGCGAGGCTTTCATAAGCAATATGTCCGACATCGGCTGTCCCATAGCATTGCCGGCAGGTGATGCCTCTCTCTTCATAGTCTTGACGGAGCGCCGGAAAGAGAGGGCCAGCTGATACACAAGCGCGCGTAACAGACGACAGGTCAAGCCCAAGCGCCTCACCCTTTTCCAAAATAGCTTTCAGATAATCTGGCGTGCCGGCATAGACCGTAACACCAAGATTAGCCATTGCTGTAGCTTGCATCTCTGTCTGGCCTGTTCCAGCGGGCACAACAACAGCGCCAACTGCGGCGGCGGCTGATTCAAACATCATGCCGGCAGGCGTAAAATGATAGGCAAAACAGTTCTGTACAATATCGCCTTTGCCAACACCAACAGCCGCTAATGCCCGCCCAAAACGCCACCAGTCAGTGCCGCGCATACCAGCTTCATAAATAGGCCCTGGAGACTGATAGATAGTATGCAGCGCATGGAAGGGAACACCGGCAAAGTTTCGCAACGGAAGCGTATCTTCTGCATTTGCAACCATATCTGATTTACGCACGATAGGCAGAGCAACAAGGTCAGCCTCTGTTGTGATAGCAGAGGCATCACAATCACGCAGACTATCCTTAAAATAACCGGTATTTGTCTGAGCGTGCGTGATAAGAGCTGGTAGGTCTCGTGATAAGTCTGCTGCGCGCTCGTCTGAGCTACGGGTTTCGCGCGTGTCGAAATACCCACCCATTAGCTGAGCCATCTTTTCCGGCGACGGTAAGAGCGCGTATCACGAAACGATTTGCGGCCCTCATCAGACATGCCGAGATAGAATTCCTTTACATCAGGGTTTTCACGTAGTTCAGCCGCAGGGCCATCCATCACAACCCGGCCACTTTCCAAAATATAGCCATAATGAGCATAACGTAGGGCTACATTGGTATTCTGTTCAGCCAGCAAGAAGGAGACACCTTCTTTTTCGTTCAAGGCTTTGACGATGCCAAAAATTTCTTCAACAAGTTGCGGTGCTAACCCCATGGAAGGTTCATCCAGCAACACTGTTTCAGGGCGTGACATCAGGGCGCGGCCAATCGCGCACATTTGCTGCTCACCGCCCGATGTGTAACCTGCCTGAGAGCGACGACGCTCGCGCAGACGAGGGAAATAATTATAAACCATCTCAAGGTCATTTGCGATCTCAGCGCGGCTGACAGAGCGGGTATAGCTTCCGGTCAGAAGATTTTCTTCGATGGTGAGGTGCTCAAAACAGTGCCGGCCTTCCATCACCTGAATAACACCGGACTTCACTAAGGCTGCAGGGTTAAGGTCAGCAATCGGATTGCCCCGATAAAGGATGCT
>DGJU01000016.1:6532-14498 GCA_002387605.1 Alphaproteobacteria bacterium UBA4588
TTTACATCGAGGAGCTTTTCAGGTTCTTGTGTCGAATCTAGCATATGAACAACGCGCCTTTTTTATAAGGTCAAATTCGTGAAAAAGGTAAATTATGTGGCCCCTACCACATAGCAGGGGCCACACTAATGTTTGATGTTAGCTACACTGAGGCGCAATCTTGTTTTCTTTTGCGTATGCAGCTGAATCTTCTGCAATCAATGAACCAATAACTTCTGAATCGGTCTTGATAAAGTCAGAAATCAACGACCATTTCTGTGCTTTAGCATCCCACTGCTGAATAGCAGCTAGGCCTGGGCCACCATGGTTTTCACAGGAAACGCTGAAGCTTGGTGCAAAGTTTGGCAGACCAATAGCTGTCATCCGCGCTTCGTCGATAGAGAATTGTTCCATCGCATCACGCATATCACTTGGTGTGATGATTTGCTTGCCTGTCATTGACTGAGCCTGACGTGCTGCTTCTGTTGCAAGCATGGCTGCATAGATGCCACGGTTATACAGAACAGTTCCGGCTGATGAGCCGTCGCCAGCTGCTTTGCCTGCGTCAAAAACATACTTTTTCAGGTCAGCATAGATTGGGAAATCTGCACCAGTATTATGCATGGCAAGTGCTTTGTAGCCATGGGCAGCTTCGCCAGCTGGCAGAACATCACCTTCAGAACCTGACCACCATACGCCAATGAAGTTTTCCATTGGGAAACGGATGTTAGCAGCTTCTTGAATGGCTGTTGGGTTCATAACACCCCAACCCCACATTGTAACATAATCAGGCTTTTCACGACGGATTTGCAGCCACTGTGACTTCTGTTCCTGACCGGGGTGATCAACGGGCAGCAATGATAGCTCGAAACCATGCTTTTTTGCCAGCTCTTCAAGTGTCCGGATAGGCTCTTTACCATAAGCAGAGTTATGATAGACAAGGGCGACTTTTTTGCCTTTGATGTTGCCGTTATTGATATCCAACAAGTGGTTTACAACAGCAGATGCGCCAACCCAGTAGTTTGCTGGATAGTTAAAGATATGGCTGAATACATTGCCGTTTGCAGCAGATGTACGGCCATAGCCCATTGACAGGATCGGAATACCATCAGCTGTTGCCTTTGGGATCAGCTGATATGTGATACCTGTTGACATTGGCTGATATACAAGTGAGCCAAGGCCCTTTGTGTTCTCATAGCACTCAACGCCTTTTTCAGTGTTATACTGAGTTTCGCACTCAATATAGTTAATCTTCTCGCCGCCGATGCCGCCATCGCGCTCATTCAGCAGTGTCATGTAGTCGCCATAACCATCAGCATAGGGAATGCCGTTAACAGCATAGGCACCTGTACGATAGGTCAGGTTTGGAAAGGTTAGGTCTGCAAGTGCTGGACCAGCGATGGTCGCAGCGGCTACAGCGCCTAATAATATATTTCTGAACTTCATTTTTTCCTCCGTAAAGTTCACTCTTTAAAAAAGAGCTGGCGACAGAAACACCACGCGCCTGTCGCCGAGATTGACCTCCTAGTGCGGGAAAGGCCAGAGCCTCAGCTTTTCTTTTATTATGCGCCAAAGCATTGCGAACCCATGAGGTTCTACAATTAGGAAAAAGATGATGAGTGCGCCAACCACAAGAAATTCAAAATGGGCGGCAATATCCACTGCCCATCCAAGCTGACCAACCATCACATTTTTTAAGACAACCGGCATAAGCACTAAGAAAGCAGCGCCGGCAAGTGATCCAAAGATTGACCCAAGACCACCAATAATAATCATAAACAGGATAAGGAACGACTTCTGAATGCCAAAGACCTCGCCGACCTCAACCGCGCCGAGATAGACAGAAAATAGCAGAGCGCCAGCAATGCCGACATAAAAAGAGCTCACACCGAAGGCTGTCAGTTTCGCCATCAAAGGGTTCACACCAATAATTTCTGCAGCGATGTCCATATCACGAATGGCCATCCATTTCCGGCCAACCGAGCCGCGTGTCAGGTTGCGAGCAATTAATGCCATCACAACAAGGAAGCTTAGACAGACAAGATAGGCAACTTCTGGTGTCGCATTTGCCCCAGTTACTCTCAGCCCAAACAAGGTGCGTTCAGGCGCCGTAATCTGGCCAGATGCAGAGTAATTATAGAACCAGGCTACCTTGTTGAAGATCCAAACAAGGAAGAACTGCGCTGCTAGCGTAGCAACCGCCAGATAAAACCCCTTAATCCGTAAGCTTGGCAGGCCGAACATAATGCCCACCAGTGCCGTCACGCCGCCAGAAAGCATGATGCAGAAGATAATATTCAAATCTGGAAATCCGGTCATTAGCTTGTAACAGGCATAAGCGCCCACAGCCATAAATCCGCCCGAACCAAGTGATACCTGTCCGCAATAACCGGTGAGGATATTAAGCCCAATCGCAGCAATGCCGAAAATCAAAAACGGAAGCAGAATGGCATTTGCCCAGTAATCATTGATTAAGAAAGGGACAACAAAGAACGCAAACGCCAGAATAGCGTAGTAGCCATACCTATCCAGGCGGATAGGAAAGGTCTGCTGGTCTTTTTTGTAGGAGGGTTTGAATTCTCCAACTTCACGATACAGCATCTGTTACACCCTCTCGATGATTTTTTCGCCAAACAGGCCTTGCGGACGGAACACAAGGAACACGAGCGCAAGCATGTAGGCAAACCAGTTTTCGGTCGCACCGCCAAGCAGAGGCGCCCCGATTAAAAATTCAAACATTTTTTCACCGACACCAATAATAAGGCCGCCAATAATAGCGCCCGGAATAGAGGTGAAGCCACCAAGCATCAGAACAGGAAGAGCTTTCAGGGCAATCAGTGATAGCGAGAATTGTACGCCTGATTTAGAGCCCCACATGATACCCGCAACAAGCGCAACAAAGCCGGCAATACACCAGACAATCACCCAGATTCGTCGTAATGAAATGCCAACGGACAGCGCTGCCTGATGGTCATCGGCAACCGCCCGCAATGCACGGCCTGTCTTGGTATATTGTGAAAACATAACAAGCCCAGTCACCAGAATGATGGCAATCACTGTTGCGTAGATATCTAGCGTATCCAGATAGAAGCCGTAGAAATCTTCGCCGCCGAGAAAGGCTGTGCTCTCTTCAATCCAGAGATTACCGCCCTGTGGAATGCCGATATCAAGCTTTTTAACATTCGAGCCCCACATCAAATCGCCAAAGCCTTCCATGAAGTAGGCGAGCCCAATCGTTGCCATAAACAGAATGATAGGTTCTTGATTAACCAGATGTTTAAGAACCAGCTTTTCAACCAGTATGGCAAAGATAATCATCACCAGAAGCGCAAATAAAATCGCTAAGAAAGCCGGCATATGCCAGCCAAAATGATGAATGTCAGTGCCAAAAATAGCATTGATCAAATGCGAGAATGGTATTTGCCCATTCTGAAAGCCAACAAGGGTGAGAGCTGCAAACAGCGCCATCACACCTTGCGCATAGTTAAAAATACCGGACGCTTTAAAAATAAGCACAAAGCCAAGCGCGACAAGTGAATACATCACTCCTGCCATAAGCCCGTTCACGAAGACTTCCATGCCATAGAAAAAGGCTGCTGATTCCATTATGCGTCCCCTTTATCGAACTGTGTCACATCAAACATGTTATTAGTCATGAGAGACCCCCAGATAAGCATCGATAACAGCTTGGTTATTGCGGACTTCAGCAGGTGTACCATCACCAATTTTCTTGCCGTAATCCATCACAACGACCCGGTCAGCAATATCCATCACAACGCCCATATCATGTTCAATCAGCGCGATGGTTGTGCCAAATTCGTCATTCACATCCAGAATGAAGCGGGACATATCTTCTTTTTCTTCTACATTCATGCCGGCCATTGGCTCATCTAGCAGAAGCAATGATGGTTCAGCCGCCAGAGCGCGGCCTAATTCAACGCGCTTCTGAAGTCCGTAGGGCAGGCGGCCAACAGGCGTTTTGCGGATTGTTTGAATTTCAAGAAAATCAATAATCCGTTCAACAAAAGCGCGGTTTTCAACTTCTTCGCGCTCTGCTTTGCCTGACCAGATAATCTGCTCAAGCATACCTGTTTTCATATGTGTAAGGCGGCCAGTCATAATATTATCCAGCGTTGTCATGCCTTTAAACAGCGCGATGTTCTGGAATGTACGGGCAATACCCTGATAGGCGATTTCATAGGGTTTCATTGGCTTGCGCACTTCACCCTTATAAAGGATTTCACCTTCTTGAGGATGGTAAAACCCGTTAATGACATTCAGCATTGATGATTTGCCGGCACCGTTAGGCCCGATAATCGCTCTGATTTCGCCTTCGCGGATATCAAAGGATATATCATGAATTGCTGTTACACCGCCGAACCGCAGGGTAATATTGCGCATTTCCATAACGCTGGGGCCAATCGTGCGCCCATCAGGTGTCTGATAGCTTTCCGTAGCTGTCATGCTGCTTTTCCTTTTTGCGCGACAGGTGTCACATCTGCAATGGCAAGCGTTGCCGAGATAGAGCCCTTTGCCCCATCTTCATAGGTTACTTCAGTTTCGGTGAAGATTTCCGAAGAACCATTATATAAAGCAGTCAGCAAGTCATGGAACTTATCTTCGATGACACGGCGGCGGACTTTTCTGGTGCGGGTTAGCTCGCCATCATCTGCATCCAGCTCTTTATGCAGGATAAGGAACCGGTGAACTTGGCACCCTGATAACATTTCATCATCTGCCAGACTGATATTGACCTCATCAATATGGCGAGCGATCATCTCATAGACGCGTTCATGGCCCGCAAGTTCCTGATAGGATGAATAGGCAACGTTATTTCGTTCTGCCCAGTTCCCAACAGCTTGCAAATCAATATTAATAAAGGCTGTACAGAAGTCACGATCTGCGCCGAAGACAACACATTCCAGAATATTCGGGAAGAATTTGAGCTTGTTTTCAACATATTTCGGAGCGAACAGGCTGCCACTCTTCATCTTGCCAACATCCTTGGCCCGGTCAATGATCCGCAAATGCCCTGTATCTGCTTCAATAAAGCCGGCATCTCCGGTAGCAACCCAGCCCTCAGCATCCTTGGTTTCAGCGGTGCTTTTGTCGTTTTTATAATATTTTACAAAGGTGCCGGGTGACCGGTAGAACACTTCACCATTATCAGCAATTTTGAGCTCAACCCCAGGTGAGGGCACGCCAACTGTATCGGAGCGAACCTGCCCGTCAGGCTGTTGTGTAATAAATACGCTTGCTTCTGTCTGACCATAAAGCTGTTTCAGATTGATACCCAGAGACCGGTAGAAGTCAAAAATCTCAGGCCCGATCGCCTCGCCAGCTGTATAGCCAATCCGCACGCGGCTAAGGCCTAATGAATTTTTCAGCGGCCCAAAAATACTAAATTGTCCAAGCTGATACAGAGCTCGGTCAACAAGACTAATTGATTTGCCATCCAGTAAATCACCGCCAACTTTTTGAGCATGTGCCATAAAGAAGGAAAATAACCCGCGTTTTATCGAGCTGGCATCTTCCATTCTGATCATAACATTCGTCAGCACGCCCTCAAAATAGCGCGGCGGGGCAAAGAAGTAGCTCGGGCCAATCTCTTTCAGGTCAGCTTGCATTGTTTCTGTATTTTCAGGACAGGAAACACAGAAACCCGACCAGCATGCCTGACCAAGTGAGAAGATAAAGTCACCAACCCATGCCATCGGCAGATAGGCAAGAACGCTATCGCGGGCGCTTAGATTATCAAACTTACAAGATGCCTCAGATGTTTTGATAATATTATCGTTTGATAGCACAACACCTTTCGGGCGGCCTGTTGTACCTGACGTATAGAGCATTGCACAGGTATCAGAGCCGGTTATTGACTCTTGCCGCGCGGTTAGCTCTTCGGTGAATTTATCTTTATGTGCGCGACCGTTATCTTGCACTTCACGATAATCATGAAGGTTGGTGCGGTCATATTTACGCATGCCGCGCGATTCAAGAAAGATGACCTGTTCTAACGCGCTCAGTTTTTCCTGAACATCCTGAACCTTGTCTACCTGTTCTTGATTTTCGGCGATGATAAACCGTGCGCCACAATGATCAAGAACATATAATAATTCTTCTGCAACAGCATCCTGATAGATAGGAACAGGGGTCGCGCCAACAGATTGTGCTGCAACCATTGCCCAATAGAAGTAAGGGCGGTTGCGGCCGATAAGGGCAATATGGTCGCCTTTGGCAAGGCCCATATCAAGGAAGCCAAGGGCGAGCGCCTCTATTTCTTCTGCTGCTTCGGCCCAACTCCAGCTCTGCCAGATACCATATTCCTTTTCACGGTAGGCAGGACTATTTGGAATGGTGCGCGCATGCAGCGCTACCAATTTTGGTATTGAGACACATGTCGCGGTTTCCGACTTTGAAGCGGCCACGTCTTCCTCCCCTAATTCTTATAAAACCCCATTTGTTACCAACGGGTGTTTTCCTTAGATACGGATCATACTGTCCAACCAAGCTGAGCAAGACAACAGGCAAATGCATTAAAACCCATAAATACGGCGTTTTTCCTCACAATGAAAAAAAATAGGCTAATAGATGTTCCTTTAATGAGAGTTTACCGTGATTTTGGTAGCTGAAAGTTAGGGTTCACGTAGCAGAAAACGAATCAGGCGCAAACGCTATGATGAGGCGAAGCCGGCCTTAAAATCGCCAAGACTATAACGCTATGACGCCCAAAATTCATTGACATGGCGACTGTAATTGTTGCCGGATAAATGAATGGTAAGGGAGGCAATGTTATGCTTACACAAGAACAGAAACAGTTTTATGACGAAAATGGGTATTTGATGGTTGAGGATGTGATTACGTCCGAACAGCTCAAAAAGCTCCAGCAGATAACATATGCGTTAATAGAGGATTCTAGGCAGGTATCACAAAGCAATGAGGTTTACGACCTCGATGACGGCCATAATGCAGAGACGCCGCGTCTCACACGTATCAAACTCCCCCATAAACAAAATCCGTATTACTGGGATATCCTGAAACAGTCAGGTGTCACCGAAGTGCTGAGAGATATTCTGGGGAATGATACAACTATTATCACCTCGAAATTAAATACCAAATCTCCGGGAGGAGGGAGTGCAGTTGAATGGCATCAAGACTGGGCGTTTTATCCTCACACGAATGATGATTTGCTGGCATTTGGGCTAATGCTCGAAGATGTCACGCCTGATAACGGCCCGTTGATGGTTATTCCCAAATCTCACAAAGGCCCGTTATTAAGTCATAAGGCGAATGGCTTGTTTTGCGGCGCTATAGATGCAGATGACCCGCTATTTGAGCAGGAGAAGGCTGTCACGTTAACAGGCAAAGCAGGGTCTATGACGGTGCATCATGCGCGTCTGCTGCATGGCTCGGCGCCCAATTTAAGCGACCGAAATAGGCTTATTCTGTTCTATGAAGTAGCCAAAGCTGATGCGTGGCCCATTTTAGGGGCAGGCTCTTACATTCATTCTCTTGGCCAGAGAAAGTTCTGGGATGATTTGCAGGACCGCACCATTACAGGTGAGCCTTGTCTTGCGCCACGGCTTGAAAATGTGCCTGTCTCAATGCCTCTACCGCCGGCACTCGATAACACATCTATTTTCAAAACGCAGAAATCAGGCGGAGCAAAGAGTGCCTTCTCCTAATGCTATTCACGCATCATTTGCGCTTGTAGGAGCAGAAAAGGCGAAAAGAAGATTTAGCAGAAGATCCGCCCCGTTGCTTGTTAATAACAGGCAAAGGACGCTACCAGTCTGAGTGCCGAAGAGCAGATAATTGCCGGTTCACTGCTCTCAGCTGTTCGCTGAGTTTGGTCATTTCAAGCGCCAGTATTTCGGTCTGGTTTTCTAATTCAGAAATAAGCAATTTTACATCTGATCTCGATTTCTGTTCTGGTCCAATCTCACCGCCCGTGCCATCCAGCAAATAGGATGCAGTGACTCCCAGAACA
>DGJU01000006.1:0-5770 GCA_002387605.1 Alphaproteobacteria bacterium UBA4588
TATAAAATTTACAGGCGTATACCTTAGGGTGTGCGCCTTTTTTGCGTTCTAAGGCTTATTCTTAGATTCGTGGTAGACAATATGGTGGCTGAACAGTTTGAGCGCTTTAATTGGCACGCCTTTAGTCATTTTGGTGTGCCTGCTACCCAGATTGGAGCTGAACTAGCTTCCAAGATCATACAGACCTTTCTCACACATAGTTGCTTGATCGAAATTGCGCGGAAAATTGATAAGGAATATGCTGCGGAAGAATAGCTGGGAGCGGTCAATGGTTGATTGGTTGTTTTAATTTATTGGCCGATGAGTGACACACGGAGATGGACACTAATCTATGCGAAAATCGTCAGATAGCTTGTTTTTAATGACGTCTAACCTCTCCAAGATCAACTGATTGTTCTGACCTTGGCCTGATGCGATTTTCAATAAACTTTCCACATGTGCAGCATATTCTGTACTTTGTTTATTAGAATCTTGCAGTCTAAGGTGAACATTTCGCAGAATAGCTGATAACACAGGTGAACTCTTCTGTAGCTCGAGAAGATAATCTTTTGATATTTCTAGAACCTTGACGCCAGCGTCGCCCGATTTGGCCATAACTGAACGCTTTTTATCCAACAAAAGGGATGCTTCACCAAAAATTTCAGATTTCCCTATTGTGTTTAATTTAAGACCCCTTGGGCTGAAAATATTCACACTACCTTCAATAATGAAATAGCAATGAAACGACGGCGTTTCAAAATCATAAATGACCTGACCGGCAGCCCATGTTCTGGTTGGAAATTCTTCTTCGGAAGGTGACAAATCAAAGATCCTGCGATTAACAATCAATAACGATTAAAAAAATAATATTATGAGCTGAATATTAAGAGATTAAGATAATTTAATACAAGAAAAGTTAAGCATAAAAACTGCCCATATCAACACCTAATCTACTATATCACTAATTCATAAATCACTCAGTGCCTTTGGGCCGCTTATTATATGCTGGCTCATATATAGCTTTTAAGTGATGTGATACAGTGTGACGCCTTTGGTTGTGAGGCTGTTTGGTATTGTATGCGGCGCAGATGGTTATGGGCTGGGGCCCTTGCCCCCTCACGGAAACTTGATCTGCCTGTTATAAGACGCAGACAGTTTCTGTTTGGATTTTCTGGCATTTTCGGTAGGGTTGAATAATGTGGACCGTATTTACCGTTACAGTGGCACTTTTGGTCCCGTTAAAAATCTCAAAGGAACAAACAGATGAACACGCTTATTAGTCGCTTTACTATCCCTAAAGACCGGTTTTCAGGCGCCGTCCTTGTGACAGGAGCAAGCGGTTGCATAGGCGCTTGGGTTGTGGCGAGCCTCACTGCTTCTGGCGTAGAGGTGATTGCATCGGACCTGTCTGTGGATAGGCGGCGGGCAAGCCTTGTCATGGGCGCTGATGCGGCGGCCGATGTTATCTGGGAATGCTGCGATGTAACAGATTTTGACTCAGTTCACGCGCTGGCTAAAAAACATGATTTGCAAGCCATTATCCATCTTGCTGGTTTACAAGTTCCATTCTGTGCTGCCAATCCAGCTCTGGGCGCGCGCGTGAATGTTGAGGGAACCATTAACGTTCTGCAGACAGCACGAGAATTAGGCCTGAAACGCGTTGTCTATGCATCGTCAGTTGCAGCTCATGGATTGCCACCGGGCGGCGACTTCTCAGAAACACTTTATGGCGTTTACAAAGTTGCCAATGAGCATTCGGCCTTTGTTTATTGGAAAGACTGGCAGGTGCCGTCTGTTGGGCTCCGGCCCAATGTTGTTTATGGATTAGGGCGCGATCAGGGGATGAGTTCTAAAAATACTGCCGCTATCGAAGCAGCGGTGAGCGGTACGTCTTTTGATATACCGTATCGCGGCAATTATAGCTGGCTTTATGCAGGCGAGGCTGCGGCGGCGTTTATTGCAGCTGTTAGTCAGGATGGGACAGGCGCGCCTGTTTTCGACTTAAATGGCAGTTGTGAGACGATAGAGGCTGGTCTTGAAATTTTGAAACAACTTGCACCGCAGGCCGAGATAAGCTGTTCGGGAGGTGAGTTTCCGTTTCCAGCAGATTTAGATGACGGACCCTTGCGTGCCTATCTGCCTGATTACCCCTCTATCAGCGTAGAAGAGGGGATAACAGCAACCTATACAGCCCTCTCAGCAACTGATGCCACCGATTAGGACCCTGATGTAACGGCTCGCTATTATTGTGAGTAGCTTCGCGTTGAGAGGGTGCTTGCCCGAAACAGGATAATCAGGGCTGTTGCCATAAAGCAGATCAGACCGGCGGTGAAGAATATCGGCCCATAGGTCATGATTGCGTCTCGTGCTTCTCCAGCACCATAGGCTGCGATAGCTGCGCCTATCTGGTGGGAGGCAAAAATCCATCCAAAAATAACAGGCCCTTTGACTGGCCCGAAGAATTTTCCCGTGAGCCGTACTGTCGGGGGAACCGTTGCAATAAAATCCAGACCGAAGAAAATTGCCCAAAGTGATAGAGCAAAAACATCAAGCTCGCTATACGGAAGATAGAGAAGAGATAGGCCGCGAAATCCGTAATAGAAAGCAAGCAACTTATAATTATCATACCTATCAGACAGCCAGCCTGAACTCATTGTGCCAATGAAATTAAAAATACCCATCACTGCAAGATATGATGAGGCTACAACTATGCCAATATTATTATCAGAGCAAAATGGAATGAAGTGCTGTGAGATCAGACCATTGGACGTCAGCCCGCAGATAAAAAATGTTATCGCAAGAACCCAGAAAGCCGGATGCTTTATCGCCTCTATCAGGCAAGATATGCTGGTCAGGAAGGGATTATCTTTTGATGAGTTAGGCGGCATAAACAGCTCATCCGAGCCATAGGGGGGAACATCCAAATCTGATGGCCAGTTTTTACCAAACAGAAAGAAAAGCACGGCACATAAACAGGCCCCGATGAGAATAGGAAGAATTGAAAACTGCCATTCGAAACGGGTCGTAAGCCAGGCTGTTATGGGCACAAATGCTAATTGACCTGCAGCAAAAGCTGATGTGAGTATCCCGACAACAAGACCCCGCCTTGTCTCGAACCATCTTGTTGCAACAGTCGCCGCAAGCCCTAGCCCAAGGATGCCAGAGGCTATGCCAAGACATACGCCGATACTGAAATACAGATGCCATGTCTGGGTTGCATTCACCGTAAGGATGAGGCCCAAGATAATGAGTGTGCAGGATGTAACAGCAACCTTCGTAATCCCAAGCCTCAGCATTAACGCGCCGCCAAATGGCGCAAACAAGGCAAGGATGAGAAACATTACGCCAATCGCAGTGGTGACATCAGAAATCTGCCATCCAAAAGAAGTTGTCATTGGCAGAATAAGAACTTGAGGGATGCTCAACGCAGCTGAGGTAAAGGTAATCGTAATAAAAGCCAGAAAGGCCATCACCCATCCGTAATATATATTATGACGATCCAGAAAATTCTTTAACGGAAGTGCAAACATCTACTGCTAATCCTAACGACCTTAACATTGCTATATGCGCGTCGGTTAGAATAGTATTGAGATAGAGAGTTTCGTCAATCCTATTCACCGCAATAGAGGCAAGGCCTCATCCTTAAGAGTAGGGTTAAGAAGAGGGGGGTGCAGGCATATGCTGAAGGACGAGCCGTTAATGGAACAGTCACAAAAACCTTATCATGAGATTATCTGCACAAGTTGCCACGCAAAAAAGTCAGCTGTTAAAACCTATTTTGATGATGCGGGCGAAGAATGGCAATCAGTGTGCTTTACCTGCGGTGAAGTTATCTATCATTTACACCATCACGAAACGCGCTCAAAATTACGCCATAAATGTATGGTGCGGTTTATCCTTGGCTAAATGGGCGGGGTGAGCAAGAGGAGACCAGATGAGCAAGCATGTTTTTACAAAACCGTTTACCCAGCAAGAATCAATTCCAGAAGCTGGCATTGAACGCGCTGTGGAGATTATGAGAAGTGGTAGGCTCCACCGCTATAATCTTGCAGGCGATGAGGCAAGCGAGGCTAGTTGCCTTGAGAGGGAATATGCGATCTGGCAGGGTGCTGATTATTGTCTGGCCTGTAGCTCTGGCGGCTATGCTATCCAACTGGCATTGCGTGTATGCGGTGTTGTGCCGGGTGACAAGGTTCTGGCAAACGCCTACACGCTAGCCCCTGTCCCGGGCGCTATCCATAATGTGGGCGCTGTCCCAGTGCTGGTAGATATTGACGAGAATTACCATATAGATTGTGATGACCTAGACGCCAAAGCAAAGGTGAGTGGCGCAAAGGTTCTCCTTTTGTCTCATATGCGCGGCCATATTGCCGATATGGACCGTGTGGTAGAAATTTGTAACGCCTATAATATCTGCCTTATTGAAGATTGCGCTCATACGATGGGCGCCAAATGGCGCGGGATTAGGTCCGGTAACTTTGGCACTGTTGCAACTTTTTCAACCCAGACATACAAGCATATGAATTCTGGTGAAGGCGGATTCCTGACAACAAATGATCCTGAAATAGCCGCGCGTGCTGTTGTTTCGTCAGGCTCCTATATGCTGTATGGCCGTCATGGCGCAATTCCAGCAGAGGAGGTGTTTCAGAAAATCCGGCTTCATTCACCTAACTATTCAGGCAGGATGGACCAGATGCGGGCGGCTATGTTGCGGGCACAATTGCCAGAAATAGAAAAGAATCTGGCGCGCTGGAATCTGCTCTATGATAAATTACATGCACGATTATCGTCTATGGAAGGCGTGACTATTCCGCGGCGTAAGCAAGCTGAAGAATATGTTGGCTCTTCCATTCAGTTTCGTGCTGAGGTGGTTGCAAAACAAAGCATACCTGCCTTTGTTGCCGCCTGTGCAGCGCGCGGTGTAGAGCTTAAATGGTTTGGCGATGACGAGCCAAAAGCGTTCACAAGCCGTTATGATAGCTGGCGTTATATTGATGATATTCCGGTTCTGCCCACTACGTTGAAGGTGCTGGAGAAGACACTTGATATGCGTGTGCCACTGACATTCACGGAAGCTGATTGCGCGCTTATCGCAGATATTATCGAAGATGAAATGAAACAGTTTACGCAGTGATAAGGCGAAAACAAAATCATGGTGCAAGGGTAGTCTTGTTATTACTGACGCTAGGTTACATAAACCGCGCAGGGTCAAAAGCCGAGGTATCACTATTGCTGACCCTACCATCAATCATATCAGCAATCATGCGGCCTGATTTTGGCCCCGATGTTAACCCGATATGCTGATGGCCAAAGGCTGTATAGATACCGCTCTGTGCAATCTGGCCAATCAGCGGCAGGCTATCTGTCGTAGAGGGACGAAACCCCATCCATTCTTCGGTGCCGTCATAATGCAGCTCGGGGAAGGCATCCTTAACAAAGGATTTTATCAGCGCAATTGGTCTTTTTGACGGGCCATACTCAATGCCGCCTAACTCCACTGTTCCGGCACAGCGCAGGTTCCCTCCCATGGGGGTGATGCCAAATTTCCCTGCGGCGAGCATCGGATTTTTTGGTAATATCGATGCATTTTTATAAACAACATGATAGCCGCGCTCAGCCTCTAGCGGAACAGACAAGCCAAGGCGCTTCATGAGCGGCTTTGACCAAATGCCTGATGTCACAACAGCATTGTCACATTCAAACTCACCCTGGTCAGTGTGAATGGCTGTTATTTTGCCATTAGATTTTTTAAAATCCTGGACCTCTGCTTGAATGAAGGTTCCGCCGCCAT
>DGJU01000006.1:5863-47398 GCA_002387605.1 Alphaproteobacteria bacterium UBA4588
ATTGCATTGTCGGACCCAGAATTGGCTCCTCTTCTGCAACCTGCGCGCCGGTTAGGATGGTTGGCACAAGCCCCACCTCTCGGCGTAATGCCCAGCTATAAGCGTCTTGTTCAAAACCTGCTTGTGAGCGGTAGACATAGCTGATTTTGCTATCCACTACCCACTGCGCGACAGGCGTGCCGCTGCTCAAGGCTTTATGCTGGTCTACAGCATCAGACAAAAGAGGCATCAGGTGCGAGACTGTCTGGCGCGCCTTGGCATCGGTTGCTTGTGATAGAAACTTTGCTAACCACGGAACAAGACGCGGCATATAACCCCATTTCAGAGAAAAGGTGCTTTTGGGATTAAATAGAAGAGAGGGTAGATTGCCCCAGAGAGCGGGTGTTGTCATGGGCACGACCGCCCATTGTGCAATTAAGCCAGCATTACCGTAAGACGCGCCCATACCCGGCTCGCCCCTATCCATCAGAATGACCTGATAGCCATATCGTTGCAACCAGATAGCGGTTGATACGCCGCAGATGCCAGCACCGATAACAATAATTTTTGGCTGTGCCATAAGGCGGCGCTCCCATGGATTATGCTAACCTAGCATTTTCCTTGCTATATTATAACAAACATATCTGGCCCTATAATAGACCGGTTGCGATAAGCCGTCCGCCCATTAGTAAGAAAGCCGTCAGCACAAAAGTACGGAATAACTCATGCGATACATAACGCCGTAGGATCTCTCCTACCCGAAAGCCACACATCACCACAAAAAGCCCAACAAGTGACTGCAAAAGTGTTTCGCTGGTGACAACACCAGAAATGATGAGCCCGATAGTAAGGGGGATGCAGCCGGCAAGAAACAGAAACCCTGTTGCGCCAATAAATTCCTCTTTGGGTGTATTTCGAGCCAGAAGGTACATCGCAACAGGCGGCGACCAAATAGAACTTAGCCCGCCCAAGATGCCTGAAAATAGGCCAACACCTACCTGCCATCCAAGCGCATCAGAAATCGGAAGCGGGATGCGGAACAACAAATTGACGGAGAAGGCCACCATGGCACAGCCAATGGCAACCGTTAGCATGGCGGTAGGAAAAGACGTGATGAATAATGACGTAACAAAGATGCTAGTCATAATGGCCGCGGCAAACCATTTATATTTTATCGCTATTTGCCGCCTATTTTCAGACCGGTTGAACTGGACGAAGTTTGTGAAAACAATCGGCAAAATCATCAGTGATATAGCAGTTGTTGGCTCCATGATAAGGGTCAGAAACGCCATCGCAGCAGCAGGAAGACCAATACCCAGAAACCCCTTAATGAGAGCCGCTATGAAAAAAATACCCGCAACAAGAACCATTTCTGCCGGCTCAATGCCTGCCGGCAGAAAGGTTTCATAAAACACATCCATTATTACGTTTCCTGATACACCAGACCAAACAGCTTTAATCGTTGAACTTTACCAGATGGCCCTTTTGGCAGGTCATCAAGAATATGAATATTATCGGGACATTTGAACTTACCAAGCCGGTCCCGGCAATGATCAAGAAGAGCTGAAACATCAGCCGCCTTTCCGGGCTTAAAGCGAATACATGCCTCAACCCTTTGGCCATAATTCTCGCACGGCACAGCAAAGGCTGCTGCTTCTAGAATAACATCATGCTCTAGCAGCACTTCATCAATTTCACGCGGTGCAATATTCTCCCCGCCCTTGATGATAAGCTCTTTTATCCGGCCGGTAACAAACACATATCCATCATCATCCATATGGCCAATATCGCCTGTCCGCAGCCAGCCATCGCTCGTAATCGTCTTTGCGGTTTCATCGGGCTGATGCAGATATTCCTGCATAACATTTTCGCCGCGCACCAGTATCTCGCCAGACATGCCTGCGGCAAGGGCGTGTAAATTTTCATCTGCAATAATGATTTCATTTCCCACAGCAATGCCGGGTGAGCCTATTTTGCGTTCTTGTGGCGGCATGGGGTTTGATAGGATTTGTGCACCTGTTTCGGTTAGCCCCATTGTTTCAATAATCGGAATCCCAAACCGGGCTTCAAACCGGCGGTGAATTTCAGGCGATAAAGGCGCCGAGGCGGAA
Source organism: Alphaproteobacteria bacterium UBA4588 (assembly GCA_002387605.1). Taxonomy (GTDB): domain Bacteria; phylum Pseudomonadota; class Alphaproteobacteria; order Puniceispirillales; family Puniceispirillaceae; genus UBA4588. Next base: position 7,954 of record DGJU01000006.1, read on the forward strand.
CGCGAAAAGCGCAGCCGTGCCCGGTCAAGCACTGGCTCGGTTTCGTCATTTAATAGATAGGCAAACAAAGTCGGTACCGCACTAAACCAGCTCACCTTATGGTCATAAACCTGTTGCCAGAAAGTCGAGACTGAAAATTTATAGGGGATAATAAGCTGGCTGGTAGATACCAGAGTGCCCATGACGGTCACGCATAATCCGTTAATATGATAGATAGGCAATACGCAAAGGCCGGTATCTTTTGACGTGATATGATGGGCCTCAACAGGGTTTCTGCCAGCCGCCAGTAAATTTCCATGGCTTAGAACAACGCCTTTTGGATTACCTGTGGTGCCGGAGGTATACATCAAGATGCCGGGCGTTTGTTTCTGCGGCGAGGGGGTGTGTTCTGCAGCCGTACCGCTATATCCCTCTGGCCAGACAGGCTGTCCTTCTGGCGGCAGACTGATGATAAGAGGTGAAAGCTCAGTCGTCCTCAGAACATCTTTGATGAGGTCATGATTATCGGGCGCACAGAAAATAACATCAGCTTTGCAATGGTTCAGCACATAGGACATTACCTTTGCCCCTGCGACCAGATTAAGCGGGGTTGCAAGGTAGCCGCCATAGGTGATGCCGGCAATGGCAAGGCAAGCGCCTATGCTATTATGAGAGGCAATCGCAATGGATGCACCTTCTTCTGTTCCCAAGGCTTTTAGATGTGCTGCAATGGTTTGGGCCTGAGAAAGGGCCTCTTTCCAGCTAATCTGCTGGCCGGTTTCAGGGCTGGTGAGCCAAATAGCATCAGGTGATGCTGCTGCATTCTGTTCAAGCTGGTCACGAAGAGAACCGCTCATTTGCCAAACTCAGCCCAGTAATCAGAAAAAATCTCGTCCAGTTCAGGTTTCCGCTCTGGGATTACGCGCACAATCTTCACGTGGTTCACAAAATGCGTCCAGTTCAGGTTTTCATCGATTGAATTACCACCCCAGCTCCCACATCCCATCGAGAGAGAAAACGGCATGCCATTATTAAAAAACCCGCCATTGGCAAAGCAATGAGCCTGATTAACAATCACACGGCAGGTCCGTGCCTCCATCGCAAGCGCATGGGCACGGCTATCATCAGTGGAATGAAGGCCAAGAGAATGGCCAGCTCCCTGAATAGTCTGTATCGCCACTGCCTTTGCCTTGGCGTCTTCAAAATCAGAGGCTCTATAGAGTGCAAGAAAGCGCGCCATCTTCTCCCCCGTCATCGGGATATCAGCGCTAATATGCTCCTGCGGCGCAACAAGGAAGCTTGTCCCATCTGGCGCGGTGGCTGTTAAGCCCATTGCCTCCAGAACAGTCTCAATATCCTGCGCCAGCAATGTTGTTGTCATTTTTCCATCATGCCAATGAATGGATTGGAGCTTATCTGCTCCGGCTTTATCAAGCAGGTATCCACCATGCCGTCCGAGCGCCGCAACAACCTCATCATAAACGCTATCAACAGCAATCACGGCATTTTCCGAGCTACATGATGTGGCATTATCAAAGATTTTTGAGGCGGCAATCTTGGCCGCAGCATCATCAATATCGGCTGTTTCATCAATAATCGTAACAACATTACCAGCACCCACACCAAGCGCAGGTGTGCCAGATGAATATCCAGCGCGCACATTGCTCTGAGAGCCGGTCACAACAACAAGATCGGCAGACTGCATCAGCCGTTGGGTTTTAGGCTTGGATGGCGGGGCAGGTGACATCTGCACCAGATTGTCTGGTAGCCCCAATGCGGCAAGGGCTTTGTGAATATGACGAAGCAGGGCAAGAGCTGGTTTTACCCCTTTTGGACTAGGTGCGATGATAATCGCATTCCCTGTTTTCAATGCGTTGATGATATTATTAGTCGGTGTTGCAAGCGGGTTTGTTGAGGGTACAATCGCTGCAATAACGCCTTTCGGCCGGAGATAGGTTGAAAGACCTGTTTTCGGATCATCGCCAACATGCCCAAAGCTGGTGACATGTTTAAGATCACGCATCAGCCCTAATGTCTTATTATGATTTTTGCGAACCTTGTCTTCAACACGGCCAAGACCCGTTTCAGCAACTGCCATTTCTGCCAGTGTCTGGTTTCGTTCCGGCTCCATCAAGGCCCAGGCGACAGCCTGACAGGCTTTATCAAACAGGGCCTGACTACCCATTTCCTCATAGCGCGCTTGAGCAATGCGCGCTAAAGCAACGGTTTTGTCAATTTCAGCAATGCCGCTATCATCAGTCATATGGTTCACTTCTTTAGTTAGATGGCTTAGGCAGGGTTTGCCTTAAACGCTTTGTGTAACCCGCTTGCAAGCGTCAATGTGCCAGCAATAATCAGGATAAGACAAACGGGGCGTGATAAGTAATCAAACAGGTCATAATGAACCATCTGCATGCCTTGTGCGAAATTCTGTTCGCCAATTTTTCCCAGAATAATGCCAAGCACAATCCCGGGGATGGAATAGCCTGAACGTCGCAGCAGGAATCCAATAATGCCGGCACCGAACATCACCATGACATCCAGAACCAGACCCCGGCCAATATAGGAGCCGATACTTGCCAGAAGCAGGATCAGAGGCGCAAGGAACTGGAACGGAATTTTCAATAAATACAGAATTGTTTTTGTTTCAAGGATGCCAATGAAGAGAATAGACAGATTGGCATAAAACATCGCAGCAAAAACAACCCAGATAAGGTCTGGCGAGTTATAGAAGACCAGCGGTCCTGGTTCTAGGTCATGCATCTGGAATACAGCAACCATCATGGCGGTAAGAGCGCCGCCCGGAAGCCCAAGGGCGAGCAGCGGGATCATAGCAGCACCTGTTGCTGCATTATTGGCTGTCTCAGATGAAATAACGCCTTCGATATTTCCTTTTCCGAATGACTCTTTATTCTTTGACCAGCGCACAGCTTCGCCATAGCCCATAAAGGCAGCAAGTGTCGCGCCAATGCCGGGAAGGATGCCGCAGAAAAACCCAACAAACACTGAACGGATAACAGCAATTTTCTGCTGCCACAATTCAAAAAATGAGGGGAATTCCATATTCACTGGCGGCGCTTCATAGCGCCCTCTGGCAGTTTTTTCAGCCTGTACAAAGATTTCTGAAACGGCAAAAAATCCGAGAATAGCAGGAACAAAGGCAATGCCCGCGGCCAAATCGGAAAAGCCGAAATTAAAGCGGTCAATCCCGCCAACCGGATCCTGTCCAATGGTGGCAATGATAAGGCCCAATGCAACAGACATCCACCCTTTCCAGATTGTTCGCCCGCCAACAGAAGACGCAACAGCCAAACCAAAAAACACCAGAGCAAATATTTCCGGTGGCCCAATATTGCGTATCGCCCATTTTGCGAGCGGCTCAGTTGCTGCCATCATCACCAAGGCTGATGCAACACCGCCAATAGCAGAACAGAGCACTGCGGCGCCTACTGCCTTGCCGGCTAGTCCTTTGCGTGTCATGGGATAGCCATCAAAGGCTGTTGGCGCGTTTTCAGGCGCTCCTGGGATATTGAATAAAATGGCAGTAATTGCGCCGCCATAGGTGCCTGTACAATAAATAACCGCAAATAGCATCACGCCCTGTGCCGGTGTCAGGCTTGCCGTGAAGGGCAACAAAATGGCAGCGAGCGTTAGCATGCTTACGCCCGGAATCGCCCCAAATAACATGCCGCCTAATACCCCAAAAACAAAAATAGCAAGTGTATAGGGGTCACCGAAAAGAGCACTGCTCCCGAGAAGGAAATTTTCTATCATTGTCTTCCTACCATAAATCCAGCTGCTGGAATTGTGAGTTCATTCGGAGAATAAAGGCACTATAGTCATAAAATGGTGAGACATTACCTTGCGGTAATGGTGCATTCAAAACCATCATAAACAGGAACAGGAGAAGCGCGTAGATAAGCAGCGTTATACTGATTATCCAGCGCGGGCGTCGTTCTCCAAAAAGTAGAATGATAAACACGATGAAAAAAGGTGTCGCAAAGTAAAACCCGGCAGGCTTTAACGAGAGCGCATATAAAAAGGGTGTCCCAAGAACAGCAATAATCTTCAGGACAGCCCCTATGGATGTTGTCCCATCAGCCTCATCATCGTCATCAGAAATGCCGACACGTCCTGACTGGGCGGCCGAGCCAAACCTGTATTGATGAAAGAGATTGCCAAGGGTCACAAATAACAAAATACCTAAAATAACTCGGGGCCAGCCTGTTGCCCCAAATTTATAAATCTCAATCGGTTGGTTAAAATCATAAGTGAAGGCGAAAAAGACCAGCACAATAGTGAGCCAGATAGTGCCTTCAATCAGATGAGAATTCTTAAGGTTCCCCATTTTCATGAATAATGCTCTTAGCTAGATGGATGTGACTTTGGTTTTGGGATAAGAGGGCGGAACGCTTATTTAACGGTCCGCCCTCCTTTATAAAATATGTGTATGTTCAGACGTTATTTTACGTCAAGACCCATGTTTTTATACACATCGCGATATTGCGGGATAGTCGTATTGATAAGCTCAATGGCTCCGGCTGTATCACGATAGCTGTCAATTACAGTCATAAACTTCTTCTCGTTAAATGCCTGATAGCTATCTTCACAATAACCGCGTTGGAAGGCCCATTTTAGCCATTCTACCCTGTCAGCTGGTGCGTCTTTATGCACATAGAAGCCACGGAACCTAAGCAGTGGTTCGAAATCCATACCCTTTTCTCTGTGGGTCGGAACATCTGCAAAGACACCTGGGCGTTCATTGAAGATGGTGAGAATAGGTTTGAAGTCACCTGAGTCTAAGAATTTCCGAACATCGCCCGGCTGTTCATAAAGTGCATCAACCTGACCACCAAGAAGTGCGCCATAACGTGGGGCACCTTTATCAAAGGAAATTTGTTGGATTTCCATACCTGTTGCGTCTGTTAAAAAGCTCATGGTCACACGTTCCATTGAGCCTTCTTTAGACACGTTAGCAATTGTTGCTTTGCCTTTTTGAGCTTTCACCCAGGCAACAAACGAATCCCAGTCAGTAAAGCGTGTCTCTTCGGTTCTGATATAAATCTGAGAGAACGTTACTTGTGAGATTACAAGAGGGATAAGATCAGTCGCCGGATTTGGACGGCTCGAATCAAGCGCATGGGCAGATGCTGCATCATCAATATGCTCCATCACTGAGTATCCATCGGCTGGTGCTGCCATATAGGCTGTCATGCCGACAGTGCCCGAACCACCTGATTTATGGTCGCGGTTAATAGAAACGCCTGTAAGGGATGTGACGGCTTCAGCCATGGCTGAAGCAACCTGACCCGACCCTCCGGCTGGGCCGTAAGGTACAATCATAGTAAGCGCTCTGTCTGGAAAGCCACCGGGCTTTGCCATTTCTGCATCTTTTACTTTACACTCAAAGGCATTCGCACTTGATGCCCCAATCACAAGAAGACCAGTAACAAGACTAGCCGCTATTTTTTTCTGAAGTTTCATAGTCGCTCCCCATTATTTTTTTATAAATTTATGAGTTGGTCTATCTACCCTTCCACAAACTTTGGCAAAGAACCAAGATATTTTTCGATTTCAGCCCCTTTTTGCGAGCATTATGTAGGGCTAATATGATGTTTCCTTGAGGGTTGTTTCTTATCTTTCTATGCTATTATATTGAAATATTTTACTCTTTGGGCAGGGATGTATGGTGCGGTCTTAACTCTTTCCAAAAGAGCGAAATATCATGATGTGACGAAATATCTGGCTAGCAAATTATCCAAAAAAGGGAAAAACGGGGAACGATGCCGTGTTAAGATTCTGGCAAAAAAGAAGTACCCTGTCGCAAAGCCTTAAATTTTTTGAGGCTGACGCGTGCCGTTCTGTTAGGGGCTCATGGCAGATTAATGTCTTCCCACAAGCCGTCTGGCTCTCTATTAATACAGATCAATAAGGTGCCCACAGAAACCTAAAAGGGACTAAAATGTTAGACGATACGAAACTCGAGGGGTTTCGCGCCTTAGCGCAAACAGAACTTACTATTCTGGCTGTCAGTTTGGTGATTTTCTGGGCATTGGCTCTCTCCGGGCGCGCCGTTTTTGGCCCTGCAGCCCCGCGACCCGTTCTGTCATTATTGGGCCTTACTGTTATTTATGGCCTATTTGTTGTTGGCTCTTATCTTTATCCGGGCTTGTCTGTTTACGCACCCCTCATCCTGATGGCTGTTCTTGCTTGTTTCGGGCTCTGGCGCAGTCGACATATTTTCACCCAAGATAGCCTTTATATGGCCGTTGCACTTGTCCTAGTAAGCCCGCTGATTTTATTGGCGCTGGTTGTGAATGAACCATTATGGGATGATTTCACCCATTGGCTTGTCTCAGCTCAATATTTGATCCGCGAAGGCCATCTGCCAACCGCCGATAGCGTTGTTCTGAACCATGCCCACCCAAGCTATCCATATGCACGTGCTCTTCTACATGCTTGGGTGGATGGCGTTTTGGGTAGCTTTAATATCACTATTCAGGGTGTCTTTAACATCTTTTTTGCGAGCACTCTTCTATTATGGATACCGCGCTGGCTTAGCGTTTTTCTTGAGCGCCGCGCCTTATTTCATGAATCCCTCATTGGAATGGGATGTTTCAGTTGGCTTATAATTTTATGGGCGGCGCTGTTAAGTAACACCCTAATTGTGAGCAGCTATGCAGACCCGATTTACGTTATTGTAATGGTCCATTTGTTTTTTGCACTTGGGCTAGATGCGCTTCAGAAGGGGCGGTTTTTTCACGCCTCTGTCTCATTAGACCCGGTTCTTATTTGTCTTTTTGTTGCGCCGATTATTCTCAAACAAAGCGGGCTTTATTTTTCTGTTATGATGTTGGGTCTGTTCTGGCTTTATAGTGTTATCGAACATATAAAGGAGGCTAGGTCCATCAGGGGCGGCGTGCTGGCCCAGAAGACGGTTATTCAAGTATTGTATCTTCTGCCAATGCTGTGTCTTCATCTTATATGGGCATCTTATGTCAGCACTCAGAACATCAAGGCTTCTTTCGGTGTGAGAGCAGCAGAGTTTTGGAATTTTGATGTCCTTCATCATATTCTAGCAGGTGTTGGGTTCCAAATGGCCGCGCGGCCCTATGCGGCTCTCGGGGCCATCATTATTATAGTGATGCTTATTCTATGGGTAATAAAGGGTCGTTCTGCACAAGACAGAACATTTATCTTATTGCCACTGTCTCTTGGCTTTTTTCTGCTTACAGCCCTATTTCAGATTCTGGCATATTGCGTTGCCTTTACAGAGTATGAAGCTATGCGCGCCGCATCATTTAACCGTTACATAGCGCCATCCGGTTTGATCATGTGGAGCGCTTTACTACTTTATTTTATCAGAGCACTGACCAGTAAACCTCTGATGCGCCAGCAATTAGTTTCTGCCGGGCTTGTTCTATCCTTCCTTATAGTCGTTGTGAGTTTTGCTGATAAGATTGCTCTTGCGCGGCGGCTCAACCCGTCTCTAATTGAGACAGCAGAAATGATGAAAAGCTCTTATCAAAAGGGTGAAAAACTGCTGATACTCGATCTGCTGGGCAATGGTATCGAAGCGACTGTTATCCGGTTTTATTTAGACTCGCATATGCTGGCATCCTATGTAGATAATAACCGGACGCGGGAAAAAATCACGCCAGCCATGCTTGCAAAATGGGCAGAAGGGTTCGACCATGTTTATGTGCATAGTGCGCCAGATTATGTGTTGCCCATGGTGGGTGTACCAAAAGAAATGGTCATGCTGGGGCGTAGCCTGAGAGAACGCTACCCACGGGGTGAAAGATTGCTGCTCCTTGATTTAATCGGCAGTGGCAAGGATGGTAATGTATTGTCTCTCATGCTGAAGCGGCATATGAATATTACGCTTCTCACAAGAAGTGATTTGAAAAGTCAGATGACTGAAGCTGACATAATGGGGTGGCTTCAGGGACATCAACATCTATATATTCACACTGCGCCTGAGCAAATAAAGCAGGTATTCGAAAAAAATCTGACGCAGGTGAGGTAATAGTGATGATGTCTACTCAGCCCGAAATATCCGCATTACGGATTGCTGTTATTCTGCCCTGTTATAATGAAGAAGCAACCATTGCGCAGGTTATCAAAGCCTTTGCACAGCATCTTCCGCATGCTGATATCTATGTTTGTGATAATGCATCACAAGATAAAACAGCAGAGCAGGCCAGCGCAGCAGGCGCCATTGTCCTCAGCGAGCATAAGCAAGGCAAAGCCAATGCTGTCAACCGCCTTTTTAGCGCCGTTGATGCAGATGTGTATGTGTTAAGTGACGGGGATCTTACCTATGATGCCAGTGCCGCGCCGCAGCTGATAACAGCGCTTATTGAAAATAAATGTGAAATGATTGTGGGAACGCGCACACCGGTTTCTGGGCAAAAAACCTATCGTCCGGGCCATAGTTTTGGTAATTTCGCCTTTACAACCATACTGCGCAGTCTGTTTGGCGGGAACTTCAGTGATGTCTTGTCTGGCTACCGGGTGTTTTCTCGGGCTTTTGTTAAGTCGATGCCAATTATGTCACGAGGGTTTGATATCGAGGTGGAAATGACGGTCCACGCATTGGCAACAGGCCAGCCTGTTGCAGAATTATCGACGGCCTATTCTGAACGTCCAGAAGGGTCTGTGAGCAAATTAAGCACATTCAAAGACGGCTTCCGTATCGGGCTTCGCATTATTAGGCTCATTGTTGATTTCCGGCCTCTCACCGTCTTTGGTGTGGCCGCTATTATTTTCGGGGTAGTGGGGTTAAGCTTGTTCTATCCTGTCTGGCTGGCCTATCTGGATACTGGCTTGGTATCGCGCTTTCCAACAGCGTTCCTCAGCCTTGGCTTGGGGCTTTTATCTATTTTGAGCCTTTTAAGTGGGCTTATTCTTGATGGTATTTCGCGGCAACGCCTTGAGATGAAAAAGCTGGCCTATCTGTCTCAGATGCTAAAATCGAGATAGCGTTCTCCTAACGGTCTTTCTGCATTAACAGCTTCCGACTCATCACAAAATTCAAGATAGCTGTGCAGATGGTTGCAATGGCAAGCGACAGATCAACTCTGACTGCCATGATAATCAAGCTTGAATAAAGAATGAAACTGAAGCTAGCGCCAACAAGCATGGCAAGAAAATAGGCAACGATTTCTGCGCCTCTGACCGGGCTGTAGTTCGAGAAGCTGATAAAGCGGTTTGTCAGGAACGTTGCGGCTATCGCGGCTGGCAGGGATACAAAGCGCGGTATAATAGCGCCGAGCCCCAAAAATATTCCAGCTTTTATCAGGCATATTTCAACAAGAAAGCCTAATACGCCTGCAAAGCAGAAACCGATAATCATGCGTAATGTCACGCCGGAGAGCCCCTTCCTTGTGGTAAAAAGGATGTAGCAGATATATCGAGCGCTTTTCGGGCGCCCTCATTTTGGTTTATATGAGTTTTCGTCGTCTGTGAATAATTCACTGTTTTTTGTGCATCATATTTTAGTATAACTCTTAGCTATTTGAGGAATGCTATCACTACTGGGAGAGGCTTTAGGATAAATGATACAAAATTTTCTGATAATTTTATGTGTGATTGTGCCAACGCTGTCTCAGGCAACAGACCTGCAAATAGCACGCGATGATGATCAGGGCGCTAATGTTGTTTTTCTGCGTCATGCGCTGGCGCCCGGTTATGGCGACCCTGATAATTTCATAATGACAGATTGCACTACCCAGCGAAATTTAAGCGAGGCTGGTCGTAAGCAGGCAGAAGATATCGGCAGGAAAATGAGGGCAGAGGGAATCGTTTTTTCAGAAATTCTCAGTAGCCAATGGTGTCGATGTAAAGAGACTGCGATGCATCTTAAGGTGGGGGAATGGCAAGAATTTGAAGGCTTAAATTCTTTTTTTCAAGGCCATGCTGACAAACAGAAAACCATTAATTTGCTAACAGAAAAATTATCAAAAATTCCGAAAGATCATCTTGTGTTAATGGTCACCCATCAGGTCGTGATATCTGCAATAACCGGAATAGCCCCGCAAAGCGGCGGCGCGGTGCTCTATGATACAGCCACTAAAAAGGCCCAGATATGGTGATCCTCTTCACCAAAAACCTGAATTATTACTAAACAACACTAACGCTCAGAACGCGCCTCAAGCGGAAGGGCGGTTGTGTATTTGATTTCTTCCATAGCAAAGGATGAGCTGACATCTGTGAGCGAAACCTCACTGATGAGCCGTTTGTAAAATCGGTCATAAGCGGCCATATCCTTGCCAACGACCCGCAGCAGATAATCAACCTCGCCGCTCATCCGGTAGAATTCAACAACTTCCGGGTAGGATGAAATTTTCTGCGCAAACTCTTCAAGCCACTCAGCATTATGCTGGTCTGTTTTGAGCGCAACAAAAACAGTCATCCCGAGGCCAAGCTTGTCCTTATCCAGCAGGGCAACGCGTCCACGGATTATACCAGCCTCTTCAAGTTTCTGGATGCGGCGCCAGCAAGGCGTTACCGACAAGCCGACTTTGCGGGCAATATCGCCAACTGACAGTGAGCTATCCTGCTGTAGCAGGTCCATGATTTCCCTGTCTTTTGATGCGCCATCTTTTTTGTCCATGATGCTTGGCTCCTTTTTTAACAGTCAAGACTGTAATGATATCGTTGTTTTTATAGGTATAAGAAAAATAATTTCTAATTACATGAGATAAAGTAAAAAACATACCTTTTTACGTGTTTTTTTATTTATTTATTAAAAATAAATTCTATTTATTGCTGTAGCTAATCCTAATCATAACCAATCCCGGTAGGGGAGTAAGGCTTACAAAAGTGAAACTGATACATTTCGTTGCGGGAGCCTTTTTGGCATTATTCCCGATGATATCGCAGGCGGCAGGCTTTGGCCCCCTTATTGATGCACAAACACTTGAGACGCAGCGCGCAAGCGCGGCTGTCCTAATAATTGATATTAGGGCAGGACAGTCAGCAAAAACGGGCCTCTCACATTTTGAGAGTGGGCATATCCCTAATGCTGTCCATGCCCCTTATAATTTATTCCGCGGCCCCCAAGATAATCCAGGCGCTCTTGTGACCGAAGCGCATCTGACCGACTTATTTCAGGGGCTTGGTGTAACCGCCTTGCGGCCTGTTGTGGTTGTCCATCAGGGCAGAAACGAAACTGATTTTGGCGCGGCGGCTCGTGTTTACTGGACGTTAAAATCCAGCGGCGTGCAGCAGCTCGCTATTTTAAATGGCGGCATGAATGCATGGACAAGCGCTGGCTTAACAATTGAGACAGGCGCGGGCGCAGCGCAGGAAGCCTCTGATTTTACCGCCGTGTTTTCCTCAGAATGGTTGGCAACAGCCTCAGATATTACAACCGCCCTTGGGGATGGCAGGGACATTGACCTTATTGATGCCCGGCCGGCTTCCTTTTGGCAGGGGAATGCAAAACATAGTGCCGCAACCCGTCCCGGAACATTGCCGCAGTCACGCTATTTTGTTCATAATAGCTGGTTCAATAAGGACGAGCCAACGCTCATCAACCAGTCTATCGTTCCTGAATTGGCGGCTTCAAACGGGTTTCAGCAAGGCGATAATATCGTATCCTTCTGTAATACAGGACATTGGGCGGCAACCAACTGGTTTGCCCTTAGTGAGTTGGCCGGCATCGAGGGCGTAAAGCTCTATCCAGAATCGCTTGTTGGCTGGTCAGCGCGCGGCGGAGAAATGGAGAATGTGCCAGGTCATTTGCGTCATTTATGGAATACGGTTTCCGGAAAATACTAGGGCTGTCCCATGATATCTTCACTAAAAGCGGCGCCATTACTGGCGTCGCGATCTTTTCGTATTAGCCTCTGTGCCACTAGTTTAGGGATTATATCAATCGCGGTGGCGGCGAATGCCGGTCCGCGTTTTGGCCTGCTGCTGTTAATTGGCGGCGGCATGGGAGCAACCCTTGAGGGGCTCGGCTTTGGCTTTGCTGGTCCGTGGCGGCGTCTTATTCTGGCCCGAAATCCGTCCGGGTTTCTTGCTCAGATACTGAGTATGGCTCTTGTGGCTCTTATCGCCTTTCCGTTGCTTGAGGGACATCCAGCCGAGCTAACGGGGGCGCATGCCCCGGTTGGGTTTGCGATGGTAGCAGGAGCCTATGTATTTGGGATATGCATGCAGCTTCTTCTGGGATGTGGTTCTGGCACGCTTGTTAATGCTGGCAGCGGTAATTTAGTCGCTATTCTGGCGCTACCCTTTTTTGCAATAGGCAGCTTCCTTGGCTCTTTCCATCTAAGCTGGTGGACGTCTCTTGGCAGTCTTCCGGTCATAACAGTTAGTGGCACAAACGGCTTGCTTTTGACGCTTGCCGGCTTGGGAGTACTTGGCGGTCTTGCTCTCCTCATCGCAGAAAAACCCAAGCTATCAGTACCGCCTCGCTTATGGTGTGCGGCTCTGATTATTGCGGCGCTGGCGCTGCTTCATCTTGTTGTTGCTGGCCAGCCATGGGGTGTTGTTTATGGTCTTGGGCTCTGGGCAGCGAAGGGAGTGATTGCTGTTGGAGCTGATGTTTCTTCATCATCTTTTTGGTCTGCTCCAGCGCATCAAACGCGCCTTTCCAGCAGTATTCTGACCGATGTGACTTCGCTGACTAATTTAGGCCTGATGGCGGGCGCTGCCTTTGTTACATTTTGTCGTGGCGGTTTTACGGCATCGCAGCAAACACTGACACCCACAATATGGGTGAGTGCAGTGGTTGCAGGATTTCTGTTGGGATATTCGTCTCGGCTCGCATTTGGCTGTAATGTCGGTGCTTTTTTTAGTGGTATTACAACAGGCTCACTTCATGGCTGGGTCTGGTTTTTATGCGCTTTTGCTGGCTCATTCGCCGGCATTACTATTCGGAATCGGTTGGGGATGGGACGATGATGATAACCAGATGGCACGCTGTGCTTCTGCTCCTCGTTATGATGGCGGCGGTGTTTGTTGCAGATGCACTGTCATCTGCGCCTCTTGACCCTTATCGTGCGCCGCCACTTTTCGCGCTTGGGTCGGGCAAAGCGCCCTCAGGGGCACATTGCTCAGCCGTGGTCGGCACAGACAAGTAATCCCAGCGTTGGCGCGAAAGGTAGAGGAAAAGGGCGAAAAATCATGTTCATTTCGGGTGAACGCGCGGGAAGTAATATGTCATGGTTGACAGCAAAAAATGAATTTACCACTCTTAGGGAACGCTAGAGTATGGCGGTATCTAACAGGGTGGTAGCTAGTTCATGAGCAGTTTTTCAAAAAAACGTGTATTAGAAATTCTGGATCAGGCACAAGAAGGCGATAATTTTAGCAAGCTCATAGACCGGTGTCTTGGCGGTCTTATTGTGCTGAATATTCTGGCTGTTAGCCTTGAATCAATTGAATCTGTTAGCACGACATACCGGCAAGAATTTCTCTATTTCGAATATTTTTCGGTTCTTATTTTTGCTAGTGAATATCTTCTTCGTATCTGGGCAAGTGCCGAGCGTCATGCGAGCCGCTTTACATCGGGGACGGGCCGAAGGCTTGAATATATATTCAGCTTTAACGGGCTGATTGATTTGCTTGCGATTCTGCCAAGCATCATTTCATTCTTTGTTGGCAATATTGATTTGCGCTGGGTACGTGTTATCAGGCTGCTTAGAATTCTGAAGATTTCCAATTATTCCTCTGCACTGGAAGATTTAACGTCCGCTGTCTATGAGGAAAGGCGCTCGTTTCTTGCCGCGCTCTATCTGTTTTTTATATCGCTGTTTTTCTCAAGTGCCCTGATGTACGCAACAGAGCATAAGGCGCAACCGATTGCCTTTTCCTCAATTCCGGAAAGCATGTGGTGGAGCCTCATTACGCTTACAACTGTTGGCTATGGCGATGTGGCGCCAATCACACCTTTTGGCAAGGTGATTGGGGCGATTACAGCCTTTATGGGTGTCTGCACCGTTGCTCTTCTGACAGGTATTATCGCCAGTGCCTTTGCCAGCCAGCTGAGTCGGAAGAAAAATATCTTTACCGCAGAAATCAAGCAAGCGGTTGATGATGGTATTATTACCGAAGATGAATATCAAAAGATTGAGCAGCTACGCCAGCAATTAAATTTGAGTGAGGAAGACGCTAAAGCAATCATTAAAGTTATCCATAAAGATTAGCGATATTTTGGGGGCTGTGGAAGTTGCCATCCATAGCTGGCAAGAAACAGATTTGCACTGGGCAATAAGCTTATGATAAGGTTTCTGTATGAGCAATTTATCAATTGAAAAAGTGATTTTCTTTGCTGAAAAAGGGCTACTTGTCATTGTTGCTCTTGCCACCCTTTTTGCCTCTTTAGTTGAAGTGAAGTTCATGTGGGACAGTAGCACTGTGACACTTGCTGACCTTCTTCTTTTGTTTATCTATACCGAGGTTCTGGGAATGGTGGGCGCATTCTACAAAAGCAGTAAAATTCCGATTACATTGCCACTTTTTATCGCGATGACTGCGCTTAGTCGGCTGATAATTCTCAAAGGTAGTGGCTCAGAGCCAACAAATATCCTCTTTGAAGCAGGCGCTATTTTACTGATCGCGGTGGCCTGCCTTGTCATTCGGTTTCGGCCGAATGAAAAAACCTGGGATGACTAGGCGTGTTGTTCAGGCTATCGCACGCCTATCGTTGATGGCATAATGGGTAACTCATCGTGACCAAGCGAGGTATCATCTTATGGCACAGCAGATGTTAAATAGTCCCAACGTTAACGGGTTTTTCGATTCAGATACAAATACAGTGAGCTATATTGTTACCGACCCGGCAACAAAAGCCTGTGCTGTGATTGATGCCGTGCTTGATTTTAATATGGCATCGGGCACAATCGATACTAGCTCGGCAGACGAGATTGTTGCATTTGTGCGCGCGCAAGAATTGCAGGTTGAATGGCTCATAGAAACGCATGTTCATGCTGACCATCTTTCTGCGGCACCCTATCTTCAGAATGCGCTTGGCGGGAAGATAGGCATATCAGCCGAAATTGCCTCAGTTCAGAAAATATTCGGCAAAGTATTCAATGCAGGCACTGAATTCGAGAGAGATGGCAGTCAGTTCGATAAGCTGTTCACAGATAATGATACTTATCAGATTGGCACCCTTGAGGCGCATACTATCCATACACCGGGGCATACGCCTGCTTGTATGGTCCATGTTGTTGGCGATGCTGCCTTTGTTGGTGATACGCTTTTCATGCCGGATGGCGGCACGGCGCGGGCTGATTTTCCGGGTGGTGATGCGCGGGTACTTTATCAGTCTATTCAGAAGATTCTGATGCTTCCCGACGAAACCCGTATCTTTGTGTGCCATGATTATGGCCCGGGTGGCCGCGCGGTTGAATGGCAAACAGATGTCGGGACACAAAAACAGCACAATATCCATCTGGCCGGAAAAACCGAAGATGAGTTTGTTGCAATGCGGCAGGAACGCGATGCAACATTGGGTATGCCGCGTCTGATCCTGCCGTCAATTCAGGTCAATATGCGAGCGGGGCACATGCCACCTGCCGAAGAAAATGGTGACACCTATCTGAAGATACCTGTGAGTGGCCTGCAGGATATACGCAAATGATAATAAATTGGGATAGCTTTACCCCGCTGGCGTCTCTTGGTGGCGGTATTCTTATTGGCATAGCCGCCTTGTTCCTGATGATAACAACGGGACGCGTCATGGGCGTAAGTGGCATTCTGTCAGGCCTGTTTAGTGCAGGTGAGCCAAAATTGTGGCGGCTTGCATTTCTGGGCGGCACACTCCTTGGCCCCCTGCTCATCTATACGATAACCGGTACGCCCATTGCGTCTGAAATGGTAAGTGATGGCTGGCTTTTTTATGGCGCCGCGTTTCTTGTTGGCATTGGCACAGCGCTTGGTTCGGGCTGTACGTCAGGACATGGTATTTGCGGTCTTGCGCGCTTTTCTGGCCGCTCACTAGTGGCCGTTATCACCTTTATGACAATGGCGGTTATCACTGTCTATGTCATAAGGCATAGCGGGTTAGGGGGCTAGGATGCAGATCATAATGGCCCTTATCTCTGGTGTTGTTTTTGGCGTGGGACTAACGATTGCTGGTATGCTTGACCCCTCAAAGATATCTGGATTTCTTGATATATTTGGGGTTTGGGACCCGTCTCTTGCCTTTGTTATGGCAGGGGGCGTTGTTGTTAATGCTGTTGGTCATCGGTTTGTAATGAGACGGTCTGTACCGCTTTTTGCACCACGTTTCTTACTCCCCTCATTTGCCTCTATCGACAGGCCGCTGCTTCTTGGCAGTGCTCTTTTTGGCATTGGCTGGGGTGTATCGGGGCTTTGTCCGGGGCCTGTCCTTGGAAATTTACTTCTTCTCCCTGAAAAGATGGGTCTTTTTGCGGCTATTGTTTGTGGTGGCCTGTGGGTTGGCCGTGCGCTAAAGCAGAGGCTTGAGAAAAGCCGGGTTGACTGAGAGTAACCAAGGCCCCACTTTACTTACTCTGATAAAGTCTGGCATGGTCATGTTCCAGAAAAAGACAGGTTTTGCCTTGTTACAGGAGTTAGATGTGAAAAAAATAGCAACCATTGCGGGCTTTGCCGCTCTCCTCTTCAGTAATGTATCTCTGGCCGATACTGTAAAAGTGGGCTTTATGACAACATTATCAGGCGGCGCTGGCATTACAGGAACCCAAATGCGCAATGGCGCTGAATTAGCGATGGAACATCTTGGTGGTAAACTAGGGGGCCGTGACGCAGAGGTTATTTTTGTTGATGATCAGCGTAAGCCCGATGTTGCAAAGCAGCTCGCGAACAGGCTGATAAAAAGTGACAAGGTAGACGTCGTTACAGGAGTTATCTGGTCCAACTTGATGATGGCAATTCATAAGCAGGTTACCCGCTCTGATACGCTCCTCATCAGCGCAAACGCTGGCCCGTCTCCGATAGCAGGCAAGGGGTGTCATAAAAACTTTGTGTCGATGTCTTGGCAAAATGACCAAACCCCTGAGGGTATGGGAAAATACATGCAAGATGCCGGCATTAAATCAGTATATTTGATGTCACCAAATTATCAGGCTGGCAAAGACATGCTGGCAGGCTTTAAGCGGTATTATAAGGGCGAGATTATCAGCGAGGTTTATACCAAGCTAGGACAGAGTGATTTTCAAGCAGAATTATCAGCGTTGCGGGCCGCAGCGCCGCCAGCAACTTTTGTTTTCCAGCCCGGCAGTATGGGGATTAACTTTATCAAGCAATGGAAGCAGGCAGGCATGGATTCTGTTAGCGAGCTCTACACAGTCTTTGCTGTTGATGCTGTAACACTGCCTGCTCTGCAGACAGCCGCTCTTGGGGCGCTTGGCACACAGACATGGTCACCTGACCTTGATAATCCTATCAATCGTAAATTCGTGGCAGCCTACAAGGCAAAGCATGATGCCTATCCATCATTCTATGCCGCCCAGTCTTATGATGCGATGCTCGCTATCGACCATGCAATTGCCCAGTCTGGGAGTACGGATGCAGAAGCGATGCGTCTGGTTCTGGCAAAAGGCGATATTCCGACAACAAGGGGATTGCTGAAAATGAATACAAACCAGTTCCCTATCCAGAATATCTATCTGCGTGAAGCTGTTTTGGATGATGATGGCGTGGTTACAACAAAAATTTTATCGACAGTATTTGAAGATCACGAAGATTCCTACGCAAAGGACTGTCGTTTCTAGTCGGGGTTAGGTATAAAAACCGTGACCAGTTTTGGTTTGTAAGATGTGCTTTTGATTGTTTCATTGGCGGGCGTCAGTATCATCTCTCAGACTAGTGTAAATTTATAGGGCCAAGCAAAGATGACTTTTACCCTGTTTCTTGAACAGGCCTTTAATGGATTTCAGGCAGGAATCACGCTTTTCCTGATTGCTGCTGGACTAACGCTTATCCTTGGCATTATGGATTTCGTGTTTTTAGCGCATGGCTCGCAAGTCATGATCGGGGCTTATGCGGCTGCTAGTCTTACAGCGCTCACCCAGAATTTTTATCTCGGTATTCTGTTTGCTATTCCGATTAGCTTTTTTGCAGGCTACGCGCTTGAATATCTTGTTATACGCCATCTTTATAAACGCGATCATATGGAACAAGTGCTCGCAACATTCGGGCTTATTCTGTTTTTCAATGAAGCGATAAGGGTCGGATTCGGCCCGGCAGCCTTGCATTCGAACCTTCCTGCGTCTCTCTCAGGATTTGTTTATATTCTGCCAGAGATCCCCTATCCAGAATTCAGATTGCTCGTTATCCTTGTTGGCTTTGCTTGTGCTATTGGAATTCATCTTCTGGTATCGCGTACCCGGCTTGGCGCAACGGTGCGTGCCGGTGCCAGCAATGCAGCAATGACGGCGGCTTTGGGGGTGAATATTACACGTCTTCGCCGGCTTGTTTTTGCGATTGGTGCGTGTTTTGCGGGCGTCGCTGGAATGATGCTTGGCCCGCTGACATCGGTTGAACCTGGCATGGGGGAGCCGCTTCTTATTTTATCTCTTGTGGTGATTATCATTGGCGGCATTGGCTCGGTTCGCGGCGCGTTTATTGCGGCGATCATTGTGGGTATGGTTGATACAATGGGGCGTGTAATGTTGCCTGTTATTCTGCGCAGCTTTATGGAGCAGGCCTCAGCAGATGGCGCAGGGCCAGCTCTTGCCTCAATGATGGTTTATATTCTCATGGCAGTTGTTCTTGTGTTCAAGCCAACTGGCCTATTTCCGCCGAACAGATAAGAGGAGGGGTATCATGACGAGATTTTTCTCTCTTATCGGGCGTGGGCTTCTGCAGCATCGCGCTATGATGTATCTGCTGGTGGGCTTTGCGCTATTTCCTCTTTATACGGGGTTTGCCGATTTGCCGTTCTGGAATGACGTTGCTATCCGGATCATGCTGCTGGGGATGGCAGCAATGGGGCTTAATCTTGTCCTTGGCTATGGCGGTATGGTCTCATTCGGGCATGCAGCCTTTTTTGGCATTGGCGCTTATTGTGTCGGCATTAGCTCTTATTACGATATTTTTAATGGCTGGATTCATATTGGATTTAGCCTTGTGACATGCGGCCTAATGGGAGTGATTATTGGGCTTTTATCGCTTCGGACCAGTGGTATTTATTTCATTATGATTACGCTTGCATTCGCTCAGATGCTGTTTTTTGCATTTGTTAGTCTCGAAACCTTCGGCGGTGATGACGGGATGAGTATCGATAGGGCTGAATTTGGGTTAATCGATTTATATGAACCATTACGGCTCTATTTTCTTGTCTGGGCGGCACTTGTTATCGTCAGTCTTTTATTGATGTTTATCGTGCATTCACGTTTTGGGGTAACCTTGCGGGCGATTAAAAGTAATGAGTCACGTGTTGAGGCAATGGGGCTTACGCCGTTAAAATTCAAGATAACAGCTTATGTGATCTCAGCGATGATTTGCGGGCTGGCAGGAACGTTGTTTGCAAGCTGGCAGGAATATGTCTCGCCTGACATTATGCATTGGACGCGTTCTGGCGAGTTAATGATTATCATCATTCTTGGCGGCCTTGGGACGCTGGCAGGCCCGCTACTTGGCGCTATTGCCTTTCTGCTTCTTGAGGAATTCCTGCCAGAACTCATTCAGGCAATTGCGCCAGATTATGCTGAAAACTGGATGATTGTTTTTGGCCCTATTTTGATTGCCATTGTGATGTTTGGCAGAGGTGGGCTTCTAGGATTGCTGATAAAATTATTTCAGCGAAAGGGAGCATCATGAGCTCTCCTATTCTCCAGCTTGATGGCGTGATGAAATCATATGATGCCTTGCTGGCAACAAATAATGTATCGCTAGATGTTGTAGCAGGCGAAATTCATGCATTGATTGGACCGAACGGGGCAGGAAAAACAACCCTTATTAAACAGATTTATGGATCAGAACGCCCCGATAGTGGCCGTATATTGTTGAATGGCGAGAATATCACAAGCCTGTCTGTTCCCAAAAGGGTGCGCAAGGGTATCGGCCGGTCCTTCCAGATTAGTAATGTACTTACCGATTTTACCATGCGTGAAAATGCTATTATTGCAGCGCAAGCACAGCGTCAGGAAGCGTTTCAATTTTTCCTGCCAGCCTTTGATGATGCTAGCCTTATTGAAGATGCTATGGTGATTTTGGATGCTGTTGGCCTTACATCCAAAGCAGATATCCTGGTGTCTGAACTTGCCCATGGTGAGCGCCGGTTGCTTGAGCTTGCGCTTGCGATGGCAGGTGAGCCATGTTTACTGCTCCTAGATGAGCCGATGGCAGGTGCTGGCCCGCAGGAAAGTCAGCATATGACAGATATCATCAGCGCCTTGCGGGCGCGCCATGGCATCTTGCTTATTGAACATGATATGGATGCTGTCTTTGCGCTTGCAGACAGGATAACAGTTCTGGTTGAAGGCGCTGTTATTGCCCATGGTACCAGCGCTGAAATCAGCCAGAATCCTGCCGTAAGGGAAGCCTATCTCGGCCGAGAGGATGAGGCATGCTGACGCTCAAAAATATAGAGGCAGGATACGGCACAGCGCAGGTTTTATTTGGTGTTTCACTTGCCGTAGCAGAGGGCCAATGTGTGTCTCTTCTCGGGCGAAACGGAATGGGTAAAACAACAACTATCCGCACTATCATGGGTGAGCTTGGGTTGCGCGCTGGCAGCATTACCCGGTTTGATATAACAACCAGCTCTTCAGATAGGATGCCTGCCTCTTATGATATTGCGCGTGCTGGCTTTGGGCTGGTGCCGGAAGGCCGGCAGATTTTTCCTAATCTCAGCGTTGCTGAAAATCTAAAAACATTTTATCAGCCAGCCAAAGATGGCGCGAAAACGCACTGGAATTTTGCGGCCGTGCTTGACCTATTCCCGCGCCTTGGTGAACGGCTTAGTCATGCAGGCACAAACCTGTCAGGCGGCGAGCAACAGATGCTAGCGATTGGGCGGGCATTGATGACAAACCCGCGGCTGCTCATTCTTGATGAAGCAACCGAGGGGCTTGCGCCGCTCATAAGGCGTGATATCTGGCGCTGTCTTCGCACCCTGAAAGACTCAGGTCAGGCTATTTTAATTGTTGATAAAAATATTGCGGCGCTCGCGCAATTAACCGACCATCATTATATTCTGGATAAGGGACAAATTGTCTGGGATGGTTCATCAGATGCCTTGATTTCGGATGCCAGCTTGAAAGCGCGTTATCTGGGTGTGTAATCATAGTCTAAGGGATTTTTATGGCTGATTTATTTGCAAAGAGTGCGCAGTCTCCCTACGAGTTCGCAGCGCTTCATGATAGTGAAGATGCCTATGATAACCGCTCTCATATCACTGATGCTCAGGGTTATATTGATAACTGGCCGTCGCGCGCAGCCAGCTTTGCAGATAATCACGGCCCTGCAACGCAGAACAATGCTTATGGCGCGCATGAACGCCAACGCTATGATGTCTTTATGCCAGAGGGAAAGCCGCCAAAGGGGCTAATCATATTTGTTCATGGCGGCTACTGGATGTCTCTCTCCAAGGACCATTTTCTGCATCTTGCTAAGGGGCCGCTTGCGCATGGCTGGGCGGTGGCAATGATTGGCTACAGGTTATGTCCAGAGGCCCATATTTCTGAAATAACAGCTGATATCAGCATAGCTGTGCAGGCACTGATATCAGGGGTAGCTGCTGATATTGATGGTCCTGTTCGACTTGTTGGACATTCTGCTGGGGGACATCTTGTAACGCGGATGATCTGTGATGACACCCGTCTTAGCCCTGAAATGCTAGCCCGCCTTGAAAAGGTTATTTCTGTCAGCGGCGTTCATGATTTACGGCCGCTGCTTGCCTTATCTCGAAATGAGACATTAAGGCTAAGCAACGCTGAAGCAACAGCAGAAAGCCCGGTATGTTGCCGTCCGGTGGCTGGCCCGACCCTTATTTGTATTGTTGGCGAAGATGAGCGCCCTGAATTTGTGCGCCAGAGTGCGCTCCTGCCCTATATTTGGTATGCGCTGGGATGTGCTGCCACATTGCATATCGAGCCAGCCCATGATCATTTTTCGATTATCGATACGCTTGAACATGATGATAGCCCGTTAACAAAAATAGTGGTGGGATAGATGAAGCCTGTTATTGACCATATTGTTGTTGGTGCTGCGCACCTTGATGAGGGCTGCGCCTTTATCGAAGAGACCTGCGGCGTGACCGTCCCGTTTGGCGGTATCCACGAGCAATTTTCAACACATAACTGTTTGATGCAGGTCGGACAGGAACGTTATTTTGAAATCATCGCAGCAAATCCGGATGCTCCTAGCCTTAACCGGCCACGCTGGTTTAGTCTTGATGATGAGGGGACGAAGCGCAGACTAGTAGGCGGACCTATTGCGTTATGCTGGGTTGTGGGGGTGCCTGATATTCAGGCTGTCATTGATAAGAGCCCCGTACCGCTTGGCACGCCTTTGTCGCTTTATCGCGGCGATTTGCAGTGGAAGCTGACAGTGCCGGATGATGGTCATTTGCCTGAAGCAGGGCTGGTTCCGGCCTTTATCGAATGGCCAGATGGGGTTAATCCAAGTAGCCGCATGCCAGCGCTTGGCGTTACGCTAGATAGATTATGTCTAACCCATCCCGAGCCGCAGTGGCTTGAAGATGTTTTTGGCACTCTTGATATCGAACATTTAGCCGATATTACAGGCGGCGAGCGGTCTATTTCATTCGCGTGTGACACGCCAAAGGGTAAGGTTTTACTGCGCTAATCGGTTTGTTTTGCCAGCCCTATTAGCGCCTCGTATTTGGCCGGGGAAGTTCTTTGGGGCCGTCACTCACAAATTCCAGTCCGGACATGTTGCCGCGATAATGGTTGCGGTGTGCGTCATATTTCAGCACAAGCTTTATTTCGCGCTCAAGGCTGACGGTCAGCAGTGAGCCTTGCCGGAAATCTATTACCTCTGCGTCAATGACCCGGTCATTATCTGTGCATCTTACGATGCATGTTTGTGCAAAGCTCATAATGTTATCTCCTGTTGCTCTTGCCTCTCCTATCGCGGAGTAGGAAAGATAGCTTCATAAAGTGCGGTATGGTCTGCGTCTTCGCCAAGCGTCTCTAATGCGTCTGCCAGCAAACTATTCAAGGCAGGTGTTATGGCCGTATCAAGCCCGTTCCGTATCATAAGGTCACTTGCGATACCGACATCTTTTGCCATCAGCTTCAGCGCAAATCCTGATACATAGTCGCGCGGAATAATGAAGGGCCGCATTTTAACTTCGGTTGTATTATTCCGCCCGGTTGCGCCATTGATGACATCAACAAAATTATCGGGTGAAATACCAAACTGCTGAGCGGTTGCAAGGGCTTGCATACTGGCTGCAAGGCCTGCAGCCGAAACATAATTATTCAGCGCCTTCATCGCATGCCCCGCCCCAAGCGGGCCAACATGAATAACAGTGCCAAGCTTGGAAAGGTAATCTGTTGCAGTGGCAATATCGTCTGCCGTGCCGCCTGCCATAATCATCAATGTACCATTGCCAGCTTTTTTCACGCCGCCAGATACTGGCGCATCAACAAACTGCATGCTTGTTTGTGCAAGCTGGCCACCTAATGCTGTCGTCCCAACAGGATGACTTGATGACATATCGATAAGCAGTCCTGCAAAACCTATATCGACAAGCTGCAGTGCAACCGTTTCAACAACCCTTCCATCGGGCAGCATTAAAATGATCGCTGCACAGTTGCTGAGGGCAGAAATATTATTAACCATGCGAATCTGCGATGAAGAAGATGCTGTTGCAGCAGGGTCAAGACCAAGAACCTCAACAGAACTATCTGCCAATAAAGGGGCCATAACAGACCCCATTGCGCCAAGCCCAATAAATCCTATTTGCGTGCTATCCATTCTATTTCCTGCTGCTCTTTTTGCGGGGTTATTTACCGGTAAAATTAGGGCGGCGCTTTTCATTAAAGGCAAGCACACCCTCACGCCTATCTTGCGAGGGAATGGTTCTGTTGTAAGCTTCAATTTCAAAGGCTATGCCATCCATCACCGACATTTGCATACCGCGGTAAATAGCCTGTTTTGATTGCCGGGTTGCAATCGGCCCATTGGCGGCAATCGTGCTTGCAGTCTCAAGCACAGCATCTCTTAGCTTGTCGCCAGGATAGACAGCATTAATAAGCCCCCATTCATACGCTTCAGCTGCTGAAAAGGGCTTGCCTGTTAAGATGAGCTCCATCGCCCGGGCTTTACCAATAGCACGCGGCAGGTTCTGCGTGCCGCCAGCACCTGGAATAATGCCAAGCTTGACTTCTGTCTGGGCAAATTTGGCAGTGTCACTTGCATAGGCAAAATCAAGCGCAGAAACCAGCTCGCATCCGCCGCCGTAAGCCGCCCCATTAATCGCCCCGATAACAGGCAATGGGCAGGCCATAATAGCGCGGACCATACGCTCATAAATCAGGTGCTGTGCTTGCCATGCTGCATCTGTCATGCCGTTACGTTCTTTTAAATCGCCCCCTGCACAGAATGCCCTATCGCCACTACCGGTCAGAATGACAACGCGAAAATCTTCGATATCAGTTGTAAGCTGCTCAAACATCTCAACAAGATCATGCGCCATTTTGGTATTAAAGGCGTTTGCAGCATCTGGCCTGTTCAGCATAATTTGCACAATATGAGGCGCAACTTCGCTCACGAGTAATGTATCAAATGTGGTTTTCATCGTGCTAATCTCCGGTGAGTCCCTATTTCGTGAAAAACCTATAAAAAATATTAGGCTAATATTTGACCTCGTGCCTGCTTTATTTGCACGATAGAGTTATTAAGGTTGAGACGCGCCCCTGATCATTCCTGATAAGGTGGTTTATCATTGAATAAAAGTTGTAGGGACATGCAAAGTCATGGGACTTCATAAAGAACTAGACGGTATTCTTGTTGTTTCGCTTGAACAGGCGGTGGCAGCGCCTTATTGCGGGCTTTTGCTGGCTGATGCGGGCGCAAGGGTGATTAAGGTTGAACGTCCGGAAGGTGATTTTGCGCGGGGTTATGATAATGGCGCTGGCGGGCAGAGCACCATTTTTGCGTGGCTTAATCGGGGTAAAGAATCTATCTGCCTAGATTTGAATATTGAAGAAGATGCAGCCCTGCTTATCAAGATGCTGGCCCGCGCTGATGTGATGGTAAGCAATCTTGCGCCCGGCGCGCTAGAGCGGCGCGGCTTTTCAGGCGATCTGTTGCGAAAGACAAATCCGGGGCTTATCACTTGTGCTGTCACCGGCTATGGGAGTAAGGGAGATGCTGTTCGCAAAAAGGCCTATGATACTCTGGTTCAAGCAGAAAGTGGCATTTGCTCGGTTACCGGAACGCCGGAACATCCCTCACGTGTTGGCGTATCGCTTACGGACCTTTCAACAGGGCTGACAGCTTTTTCTGCCATCTTGCGGGCGCTCCATCAAAGACACCGGACGGGTGTTGGAATCGATCTTGAGCTCTCAATGTTTGATGTGATGGCAGACTGGATGAATATGGCCATACTGAGTTATCGGTATTATGGTGATGCGCCGCCGCGCTCTGGTCTGACCCATAGTTTTGTTGCCCCTTATGGCGCGTTTGATACTAAGGATGGCAAACAGATTATGCTCTCTATTCAGAATAATCGTGAATGGGCAATTTTCTGTCAGGAAATTTTGCAGGATGAAGCACTGATTAAGTCTCCCGACTACCAAAACAACACAGATAGGGTGGAGAATAAAGCAGCGCTGGCGGCACTGATCAATGCGGTCTTTATGACTTTCACAAAAGAAGAAATGCTGGCAAAGCTTGAGGATGCCCGCATTGCCTGTGCCTCGCTAAATTCTGTGGCTGAGATGTCAGACCATCCTTTCTTGCGTAATAGGTCAGTCGAATTTGCCGATATGCAGATAAAAATTGCAGATTTGCCGGTTCAAACTGACACTGGCAGCGTCACCATTGTTCCGGCTCTTGGTCAACATACAGCCAGCCTAAGAGACGAATTTAGCCAACGTTAAGAGATAAACCAACGTTAAGAGATAAAATAGTGAGATGCTGAAGCATCATGTGAGGAATGTTAGATGAAATATGATGTAAGCCATCCAGAAATTCGTGAAGGTGTTACAAAGCTCTGTGCTGAATTTGATGGACGTTACTGGCAGGAATGTGACCGTGAAAATGCCTATCCTACTAAATTTGTTCAAGCGCTCACACAGGCAGGGTATCTGTCAGCCCTTATCCCTGAGGAGTATGATGGGCTGGGGCTGCCATTATCTGCTGGTGCGGCAATTCTCGAAGAAATTCATCGCTCAGGCGGAAATGCAGCTGCCTGCCATGCGCAAATGTATACAATGGGAACCGTGTTGAGGCATGGAAATGATGCGCAGAAACAGGCCTATCTTCCAAAAATTGCTTCAGGCGAATTGCGGCTTCAGGCCTTTGGGGTAACAGAGCCAACAAGCGGTACGGACACCACAGCTTTGCGCACAACAGCCAGACGAGAGGGTGATAATTATATCGTTAATGGCCAGAAAATCTGGACATCGCGGGCTGAATATTCCGATTTGATGCTTTTGTTGGCACGTACAACACCGCGTGAAGAATGTGCCAAAAAGACGGACGGACTATCGGTGTTTCTGGTTGATATGCGCGAGGTGCGCGGCACATCACTCACAATCCGGCCTATCCGGACCATGATGAATCATTCAACAACCGAGCTCTTTTTCGACGATATGCCAATACCGGCGAGCAGTCTTGTCGGCGAGGAAGGTAAAGGGTTCCGCTATATCCTGTCCGGCATGAATGCAGAACGTATGCTCATCGCGGCTGAATGTATTGGTGATGCGAAATGGTTTATTGAAAAAGCGAGCGATTATGCCTGTGACCGGTCAATTTTCGAACGACCCATTGGCCAGAATCAGGGCATTCAATTTCCGATTGCCAAATCCTATGCTCAGATGCGGGCTGCTGAATTGATGGTATCGCAGTCTCTTCGTTTGTATGAGGCCGGCGGAAATCCAGGCGAAGAAGCCAATATTGCCAAGCTTTTGGCAGCCGACGCATCATGGGCAGCAGCAGAGGCATGTCTACAGACATTTGGCGGCTTTGGCTTTGCAGAAGAATATGATGTAGAGCGCAAATATCGCGAGACCCGCCTCTATCAGATAGCGCCTATCTCAACCAACCTCATCCTGTCCTATATTGCAGAGCATATTCTTGATATGCCGCGCTCCTATTAAAGCAGAAAAAGGGATAGATATGTCAGAGCCAACAACACTTGCCGCCAGATTAGCCAGATTTGCTATCAGCACACCGCAGGAAAATCTACAGTGCCCCTCGCGGGAAATTGTCCATTTATCAATGATAGATTTCATCGCAGTTGCCAGAGCTGGTGCAGATGAGCCTGTTGCCCGGATTGCCCGTGAGATGGTGCTAGCAGAAGAGGGCCGCGCGGATGCCTCACTTGTTGGCTCAGATGTGCGTGTGCCGGCGCGGGCTGCTGCGTTAGCGAATGGCGCTGCGGGGCATGCTCTTGATTATGATGACACCCATTTTGCATATGTTGGCCATCCTTCGACAGTTATTATGCCTGTGGTATTGGCACTCGCCCAAAAAACAGGGGCAACGCCATCTGCACTTTATGATGCGGCTCTCATCGGGCTTGAAGGTGCAAGCCGGGTTGGCGCTTGGCTTGGCAGAACTCATTATCAGATTGGGTTTCACAGTACAGCGAGCGCTGGTAGTTTTGGCGCTGCCATGGCGGCAAGCCGTCTGCTCGGCCTGAGCGAAGCGCAAACAATTCATGCCTTAAGTCTTGTTGCGTCCCGGGCGTCCGGGCTCAAATCACAATTTGGTACGATGGGGAAGCCCTATCATGCTGGTATGGCGGCAAGTAACGGTATTGAAGTCGCATTGCTGGCGCAGGCAGGGTTTATATCACGCCCGTCAGCGCTGGATGGCGAACAAGGCTTTGCTGAAACACATGCTGGCGAATGTAATAACGCTGCGTTTGAGGGAATGGGTGAGGTCTTTATTTTCGGGGATGTTCAACATAAATTCCACGCCTGCTGTCATGGCTTGCATGCCTGCCTAGAAGCACTTGGCCGTATCATAGCAGAGGGCGGGGCTGTTTCAGGCCAGATAGAGATGATGAGTGTTTCTACTAATTCTCGGTTTATGCGGGTTTGTAATATTGCATCTCCGACAACAGGGCTTGAAGCAAAATTCAGTTTTCGTCTTGTCATGGCGCTTGCTGTATTGGGCTATGATACTGCCGCACTTGATACCTATACTGATGCGATATGCTCAGCGCCGCCGGTTGTTGCGCTGCGTGATATGGTTGTTGTGAGTATAGATGATACGCTTGCAGAAACAGAATCTGTTGTGACTGTGACAGATAAGTCTGGCGTTCAAAAAACAGCACGATATGATTTAAGTGACCCCCTGCCGCTCGCAGAAAAACAGGCACGCATTGCCGCAAAATCTGCCAGCCTTATTAGTGATGGCGCCGCACAGCAGCTTTGGGATAACGTAATGGCTGAACAGACTTTGCCAATTTTATAGAACCATAAAAGGGGGATACTAATGGAGCATTATACCAGTTTTGACCTAACAGAATGGGGCGAGCCATTTGAAGAGGCGTTACATGAGATGCCGCAGGTCACTGGCCGCGAAGTGCTAGTGCGGATCACGGCTTCTGGATTGTGCCATTCAGATCTGCATATTAAAAAGGGGTTCATGGATCTTGGCGAGAAGGGCAAACTGACCTTTACCGAGCGGGGGGCAACATTACCATTGACCCTTGGTCATGAAATGGCGGGGGATGTTGTTGCTGCTGGGCCTGATGCAACGGTCACCGCTGGCCAGTCTGTTGTTATTTTTCCCTGGATTGGTTGCCGTAATTGCACGCCATGTGATGAAGATAGGGAGAGTGATTGCACCTCTATGCGTATTCTGGGCATTCACCGGAATGGCGGATTTGCGACGCATGTCGTGGTTGAGGATGAAAAGTTTCTTGTTGATATTCAGGGGCTGGACCCAGCAAAAGTTGCGCCTTATGCCTGCTCTGGGCTGACTGTCTATAATGCGTTGAGCAAAGTAGGCCCGCTGCGTGATGGCCAGTGGCTTGCTATATTGGGTGCTGGCGGTCTGGGGCTAAACGCAGTCGCGATTGCAAAGGCGCTTGGATATCGTCATATCATTGCGGTTGATATTGATGATGCCAAATTAGAGGCTGCCCAGAAAGTAGGAGCCTCACAGGTTGTGAATGCCCGTGCAGATGATGCTGTTGACCAGCTAAAAGCGCTTACTGATAATCAGCTTTTTGGCGTGGTTGACACTTTTGGCTCAGAGCAGACAGGCGCGCTTGCAGTGACTGCAATGACCAAGGCAGCCACCTATGTGGTCGTTGGCCAGCATGGCGGTGATTTTAAAATGCCACAGATCTGGTTGCCGCAGAAAGCAATGACTGTGCGCGGCAGCCATGTGGGAAATAGCCCGCAACTTGCAACATTGATTCAGATGTATCGTGATGGCAAGCTGCAGGATATTCCCATTGAAACAAGACCGCTTTCTGCTGTGAATGAAGCAATTGACGATTTGCATGCAGGGCGGGTAACAGGGCGAATTGTCTTTGTACCAGACACGCTAGATGCTGCGGGAAATGAAATAGGAGAGTAGAGAATTATGGAAAGATATCAGCATTATATTAATGGTCAGTGGACTGACCCTGCCTCAGGTGAATGGTTTTTATCGGAAAACCCTTATACAGGTGAGCCATGGGCAGAAATCGCGCGCGGTTCTGCTGCGGACGTTGATAAGGCGGTGACCGCGGCAAAGGCTGCGTTTGAGGGCGAGTGGGGTGAAATGAAGCCAACCCAGCGCGGTAAGATTCTGGTTAAGCTTGCTGAGCTCATCGAGCGGGATGCGGCGCGACTTGGTGAAATTGAGGTGCGTGATAATGGTAAGCTGCTGGCGGAGATGGCGGGTCAGACAAAATATGTTGCTGAATGGTATCGCTATTATGGCGGCCTAGCTGACAAGGTCGAAGGCTCTGTTATTCCAACTGACAAACCCGGTATTTTTAATTTTACCCGCTATGAGCCTTACGGTGTCGTCGGGCTTATTACGCCGTGGAATTCGCCCCTTTTGCTGGTGGGCTACAAACTTGCTCCGGCTCTTGCGGCTGGTAATACAGTGGTTATCAAACCATCCGAATTTACCTCTGCATCAACATTGGAATTCATGAAGCTGATTTCTGAAGCAGGCTTCCCTGAAGGGGTTGTCAATGTGGTGACAGGGTATGGCGCTGAAGCAGGTGGTCCGCTTGTTGACCATCCTGATGTAATGAAAATTGGCTTTACTGGCTCAGACGTATCAGGTCAGAAAATCTATGAAGCTGCGGCCCGTAAAATCATTCCTGTTACTTTGGAGCTTGGCGGGAAATCACCGAATATCGTGTTTGAAGATGCCGATATCGAAGCCGCTGTTATGGGGGCTGTATCTGGCATTTTTGCTGCAACAGGCCAGACATGTATCGCTGGTTCACGCTTGCTCGTTCAGCGGTCTATTCAGGAAAAGTTTACCGCCCGCCTGCTTGAAGTTGCCAAGGAAGCCAAGATTGGCGATCCGATGTCTTCTGATACCAATATCGGCCCTGTAACAACGCCGCCGCAATTCAAGAAAGTCATGGATTATATCGATATTGCAAAACAGGAAGGCGCACATTGTATTCTTGGCGGCAAGCCCTATACCGGTCCCGGCTCAGCCGGCAGCCAGTTTGTTGAGCCAACCATTTTCACAGGTGTGACAAATGATATGCGGATTGCTCAGGAAGAAGTATTCGGGCCTGTTCTGTCTATCATTCCGTTCGATACTGAAGAAGAAGCGATTGCTATTGGTAATGATGTTGTGTTTGGCCTAGCGGCAGGTGTTTGGACCTCGAATATTGGGCGCGCCTTGCGGATGTCTGAAAAGCTTCGGGCGGGCACTGTCTGGGTAAATACTTATCGTGCTGTCAGCTTTACATCACCATTTGGTGGTTACAAGCGTAGCGGAGAAGGCCGTGAAAACGGTCAGGAAGCTATCAAGGCCTTCTTGCAGGTTAAGTCAGTCTGGATTGCACAGGAAACAAGCACGGCCAATCCGTTTATTATGCGCTAACCATCTGTAAGCGCAGATACTGATGTCATAAAATAGCCAGCGCGGCGCCTTCATTAAAAGGAGGCTTCGCGCTGTCTTATAATTGCTGCCAGCGTTTCATTATAGGGTGCTGACAGGCTATGTTCTGCTGCAACCACAGGAACCATTCCATTAATGGCGCCAATTTCTGATGCGCGTTTTGCAATATGGTCGAGCCGCATAGACGGGCTGGCATTCGGCATGGCAGATGCAAAGCGAAGCGCATAATCAACTGGGTCATCAAACGAAAAAGCAATGTTCTTGGCCAGGCCAACAGCATGTGCCTCTAGCATGCATCCAAGGGCAATTTTCTGCCATTCCTTGTTGTCCTGAAGCTCGCCAATAGTACAGTCAAATACGGTGCATGGTGCGCTCAAAAAGACATTACAGATATATTTTTCCCAGATAAGTTGATGAATATCGCCAAAGGCTTTCGCTGTGAATCCTGCTGACTGCCAGACAGTTTCTAAAGACTGAAGCCGGTCCGTCATGCCGCCTTCCATCTCGCCAATCCGGATTTGCCGCATTGCATTGTGATGCGCATGACCCGGACCTTTCATTGACGCGCCAAAGCCTTCAGCAACACCAAGAAGAACATTGCTTGTTGGCATAAATTGCGCGATACGTTCGCCCGCGCCAAGACCATTCTGGATGGTAAGGACAAGCGCGTCATCCGGCATGATACGAGCAATCGCTTCGGCGGCTGTTCCGACATCAGCTGCTTTGGTTGCCAGTACATAAAGATCGCACGCGCCCGCCTCTTCAAGGGATGTTGTTGCATTAATATTAGAAATTACTCTATCACCGCTCGCGCCTTCAAGCCGAAGCCCCTCTTTTGAGATGGCTGAAATATGGTCGTCCCAGCTATCTATTGCCCAAACTTCCTGACCAGCCTCTGCAAACAATCCTGCATAAACTGACCCCATGGCTCCTGTACCAACAATTGCGATTTTCATAACAAACTTTCCCTTGCGCTTATCAGCGCCCCAATAAATGTTTACATTTCTATAATGGCGGCAAATATTATGAATATTCAACAACAAAGAACCGGTCCACTCGTCATAATTCTTGCCAAGCAGGAGCTCTTTGCTGGATAATATAGGGGTCGGTAATTGTTTTTTATAAAACAGAAAACGGCCAGACAGAATTATGGGTGTTGACCACATTAGTAAGGTTGAGCTGAGCCGGATGGGTGAAAATAATGAGTGATAGTTTTGATTATGTCATTATTGGCGCGGGCTCTGCTGGTTGCATCCTTGCCAACCGTCTTAGTGAGAGCGGAAAATATACCGTCTGCGTGCTTGAGGCTGGTCCACCAGACTGGAACCCTTATATCCATATTCCTGCGGGGTTTATGAAAACGCTTGTGAATCCATCTGTAAACTGGATGTTTGAGGCTGAGCCAAGCGAGGGGACAAATGGACGGGTTATCGCAACACCGCGCGGCAAGACGCTTGGCGGGTCAAGTTCTATCAATGGGCTTGTGTTTAATCGCGGTCAGCCAATGGATTTTGATGTATGGGCACAGAAAGGAAATCTAGGCTGGTCCTATGCTGATGTGCTGCCCTACTTCAAGCGGTATGAAAATCGTATTGGCGAGCATGATACAACCTATCGCGGCACAGACGGTGAGCAGACAGTAACAGACCTTGAATGGCGCCATCCTCTTTGTGATGCCTTCATCAAGGCAGCGGTTGGTATCGGTATTCCAGAAAACAAAGACTATAATGGCGGCATTCAAGAGGGTGTATCCTATGTCCAACGCACAACCAAAGGCAGGTTGCGCGTCAGTGCTGCCAAAGCGTTTCTGAACCCTGCGAAAAAACGACGTAATTTGTCTATCCGAACCAACGCTCATGTTATGCGCATTGAGCTTGAGGGAAAGCGCGCCACGGCTGTGCGTTATGCTGTTGGTGGGCGTCATGGGGTTGAACATGTTGTTGAAGCACGGCGCGAAATTATTCTATCAGCAGGAACTATTAATTCGCCTCATATTTTGCAGCTTTCTGGGATTGGCCCGAAGGAGCTGCTTGATGATCTCGGTATCGAGGTAAAGCATCATTTGCCAGGTGTTGGCGAAAATTTACGTGACCATTACGCCCCTAGATTTACAGCACGGGCAAAAAACATCAGTACGATTAATGAGCTATCACGTGGCCCGCGTCTCTGGGCTGAAATTGGAAAATATCTGCTGGGCAAACAGAGCATTGTCGGGTTAGGGCCAACACTTGTTTATGCTTTCTGGCATTCTAATGAGGCTATTCGCAATCATGACCTACAACTTACCTTTGCGCCGGCAAGCTATAAAGAGGGTGTGCAGAGCCAGTTAGATAATGAGCCCGGCTTTACGGTTGCGTCGTGGCAGCAACGCCCTGAAAGTCTTGGCTGGGTAAAAGCGCGGTCTGCTGACCCGTTCGATAAGCCCCGCATTCAGCCTAATTATCTTTCTGCTGAAGAAGATAAGCGGGTGTTGCTTGCCGGGATGAGGCTATGCCGCAGAATCATGGCGACACCTGAGCTGGCGCCCTATCTTGATTATGAGCAATATCCAGGAGAGCATATCCAGAGGGATGATGAATTATTGCAGGTTGCACGTGAACGCGGCACCACAACATATCATCTTATGGGGGCGTGTCGTATGGGGCCAGATAGTGACCCGACGGCTGTTGTTGATAGTGATTTGCGGGTAAAGGGGATTAAGGGTCTGCGGGTTGCTGATGCCTCTATCATGCCAACAATGCTATCGTCTAACTTGAATGCAGGCGCATTGATGATCGGCGAGAAAGCATCAGACCTTGTGCTTGGTAAAGAACCACTTGAGCCGATAATGGATGCTATTCAGCACTAATCAGCGGCTGGTGCGCTCTGTGTGTCTCTAAATCACAGCTTTTTCGTGCATATGTTCGTTCTTTACAATGCGCTGATAGCTGAAGGCAGATAAATCAAGGCTTCGATATTCACCATAGGTAACAAGCTCAGATATGCCGCGCCCCATGGCAGGTGACTGTTGCAGCCCATGCCCTGAAAATCCGTTTACGAACAGAAAATTACTGATTTCGGAATGCGGTCCAATAATGGCGTTATGATCAAAAACATTGAATGCATAATGACCGGCCCATGATGATGTCATTCTGATCCGCTCAAATTGTGGCACTCTGTTTGCCAGCATTGGCCAGACATTATTTTCCCACAGGCTATGGTCCTCAGCAAAATCGTCAGGATCAACAGCTGGGTCAGGATCAGGGGGGCTTCCGGCCATGAATTGTTCCCCATATTGGCGCATATGCATACCGCTTGGATCAATTGTCAGGGGTAGGTCGCGGCCAAGATTATCCTCTGCTGCAAAAATATAGGTGTAGCGTTTGCGCGGCTCGACCGGAATATCAATGCCGGCCATTCTGGCAGTGAGGGCGGCGCGAGGTCCGGTCGCATTGATGACAGTGCCACAGGAAATAACATCACCAGTTGCAAGAGTGACGGTTTCAATCTTTTGGCCATTAGCTGATTTTGTCATGCTGATTACTTCGTTTGCGATATATTCTGCCCCCTGTTTACCGGCAGAACGGCGCCACCATTCAAAGATGGTGCTGCCCTCGAAATAGCCTTCATTTTCAGTATTCAGACTGCATAGGACAATATCATCCAGATTATAGAACCCATAGTCAGCTTTCAGCTCTTCGGGGGTTAATATCTTTGTGCCAGCGCCGCAACGCTCCTGTACTTTCTGGCGGGCTCTCAGCTCATCAGCAAAACTGTCATTATCGGCAAGATACAGATAGCCAAAAGACTGCAATGTAAGGTCTGGGACGTCTGGAGACCCTCCCATATAGTCACGGAAATTTTTCACGAAATCGATGGTGAACTGAGAAATCCGGATATTGATCTCAGTTGAAAATTGCTGGCGCACACAGCTATTAGTATGGGCTGTTGAGCAGAATTCATATGCGGGGTCTTTTTCCACAACCAGAATAGAGCCGGTGAAGTCGGGATTAGATGATAAAAACCATGCAACCGAAGAGCCAAGCATTGCCCCGCCAATAATAACA
This sequence comes from Alphaproteobacteria bacterium UBA4588, assembly GCA_002387605.1. Lineage (GTDB taxonomy): Bacteria > Pseudomonadota > Alphaproteobacteria > Puniceispirillales > Puniceispirillaceae > UBA4588. The sequence continues at coordinate 43,164 of DGJU01000006.1, forward strand.
ACATCATAAGATGTGTGTTCTGGTGAATGAGTCTTAATTGCTGTAGGCATGTGACAATTCTCCGCTTGAGCCGATGTTGCAGACAGGATATCGGTGTTTCATTAATAGCCAAAGTTTATTTCTAGGATTTTAACAATGAAAAAGATTCCCGCCGCCTTTTTGCTTGGAAGCGTCGCACTAACAGCTATTTTTTATCAGTCTAGCGCACTGGCAAGCGCATGCCATCATTCAGGCATTGAAATCAGTGACGGGTATCTGAAAGCAACGCCGCCAAAAGCGCCTGTCTCTGCTGGCTATCTTACGATCCATAATAATGGCAGCGCTGATATTAATCTAACAGGCGTACGCGCCGCATTTGCCGGCATGGGCGCTGTTCATGATATGCAGATGTCGAACGGCGTAATGACAATGACCGAAGTTGAAAATGGCATCATGGTATCGGCTGGAAAGATGGTATCTCTCGCGCCTGGCGGGCTGCATTTGATGTTTATGGGATTAACCCAGCAACTGAAAACAGGTGATGAGCATACCATAACACTTACCTTTGATAAGTGCGGTGATTTGGATGTGAGCTTGCCTGTTGCAAGCAACGCTGTGTCAGGGCATAACCAGAGCTCGCATAAGAATCACTAAGGTTTCTGCCAAAAGAGAGGACCTCTGATATGTCACCGCGCGTTTATCTTTGCATTGCCATATTCTGCGTTCTTGGAGCGCTTGGGCTCACAGTCTCTGAATTTGTAGCAAATAAGTTCATGCCAGCAACAACATTTGATGTTGGCGCGAAATTCTCGCTGATAAATCATCAGGGCGCGCCTGTTACTGAGAGCGTCTTTCAGGGACATCCAAGCGCGTTATTTTTTGGCTTCACCCATTGCCCAGAAGTCTGCCCTACAACATTAAATGACCTTGCCTTGGCAAAGCAGGAGCTTGGTCCTAACGACAAGCTAAAGGTGTATTTTATCACGCTGGATCCGCTGCGTGATACAAGTGATGTGCTGGCAGAATATATTCCCTATTTTGGGCCTGATTTTATGGGCATTACAGGCTCTGAAGCTGATATTCAGGCGCTGTCAAAATCATGGGGCATATATTCCCAGAGGTCTGAGCTATCAGATGGCGGATATAATATTGACCATACAGCTACTGTTTTTCTGCTGGATAGCAAGGGCCAGTTTGCAGGGACAATCGCCTATGGCGAAGCACAGGATATTGCTGTCAAAAAACTAGAAAATTTGAGTAAAAAATAAGCTTAGATTTTATCAAGGTCTGGTGTGCGATCCCAGAACCGGTATTCGCGTTCAAGCGCGGCGGCCGCCTGTAGAAGGGTTGTCTCGCTATAGGGTTTTCCGATTAGCTGGACACTGACAGGCAGGCCGTTTTTATCCCATCCTGTTGGCAGGCACACAGACGGCAGGCCAAGAAAATTGACCGGACGGGTATTATGTCCAATACGTTGCATCAGCGGCGCAGCATCAGGCGTTGCTCCGACATCTGATGCTTCAATCGTCGGCAATGCAAAAGGCCAGACAGGCGTCATCAGGATATCTACCTTATCAAAGACCTCCTCCATCACGGCTGCAATAGCGCGGGCACGGGACTGCTGAAGGACGTGATAATCTTCTGCTGTGGTAAAAGCTCCTGCCAGAATTCGCATCAGTGTTTGATCATTCAGCATGTGACCTTTATCGCACGCTACTGTGCGGTGAATTTGCGCCGCCTCGGTTGCGATCATCAAGACATTCAGCGGATTGATGATATCTATATTACTAAGCTTGACCGCGCGTCCTTTTGCGCCAAGCGTCTGGCACAGCGCAAAACTATCAGCTGTCATATCAGCCATGTCAGTATCGGAGCCGGTGAGGAAGTAATCTTCGCATAATCCTATGCTAAGATCTGCCACACCTTTATCTAGATTGCGTGAATAATCTTCTGCTGGCACCTCAAGTGAACAGCTATCTGTTGCATCAAAACCTGTGATGGCTTGGAGAATGGCAGCGCCATCTGCTACCGAACGGCTTAACGGGCCGACCGTATCAAGAGAGTGCGAAAGCGGGAATACGCCCGAGCGGCTCACCACCCCGTAGGTTGGCTTTATGCCAACAAGACCGCAGGCAGCAGCAGGCAGCCGAATAGAGCCGCCCGTATCACTGCCAAGTGCGCCCGGAACAATGCCTGCGGCAACAACAGACCCTGAGCCAGATGATGATCCGCCACAGATATAATCAGGGTTCCAAGGATTTTTAGGTGTACCAGCAAACTCATTATGACCTGTTACACCAAGCGCATATTCAACTGATACCAGTCTGCCGCAATCAATCGAGCCTGCTTTATCCAGCTGGGATATAGCAAATGCAGTCTGGTGGGCTGTCTGGCCTTCACACGAAGAAGAGCCGCCCTCATCAGGCCAGGGGCCAGCAGGTGTGAGCCTGCCATAAAGTTCTTTATGGGCAAGCGGCACACCAAAAAGCGGTGCTGACCTATCTGTTTCTGTGGCTTGTGTTTCTGCCTGTGAAAGGCTGAAATCTTCATCAAGGAACCTTGTTGCTGACAGACGGCGGCCTAGGCCATCAAGCGCTGATAAAATAGCAGATGTCCGGGCAGGGATGCTGTCCGGTGCATCGCGGCTTTCTGCGGCAATATCCAGAGCAGATTGATAAAAGCTCATTCCGATATCTCCAGCTTCATGCCGTGCTGCTTAGCATAGCCAGAGAATAGCTCATGAACTGAGGGGCCGGACGGTTTCTTTTTTTGTGTGCTGAGAATGCCGCGGAGCTCGTCTGAGGTGGCGCGCGCGAGTTCGATTTGCGAGTCAGGGATGCCTGTTTCAGCCAGAACAGCCATCTCAAGCGGAGGGATAAATATTTTATCTGTCATACCAAAAACCCTAGACTAGTTCTACCCGCACTGACAAGACTGAAACAGCCTTTCTGGGCAGCCGGTAAAAAGCTTGTTGTCACACTGCCCGTGCTGTGACATTTTTCAAAGATGCCACATGAACATGATGACAATAATGCGCATACTCTCCTGCCAAGTGAGCCGGCCCTCAGGGTGCGGGCGCTGGAGACGATACTAACCCGCAAGGGGCTAGTTTCTGCAGAAACGCTCACTGAAATTATTGATATTTATGCCCATAAAATTGGCCCTCATATTGGCGCAAAAATTGTGGCGCGCGCATGGACGGACCCTGATTTCAAGCAGGCACTTTTAACAAATGCTGAAACAGTTCTGGGTGAAATGGGGCTTGCTGGCCGGCAGGGCGAACATGTTCAGGTCGTCGAAAATACAGCTGATATTCATAATATGGTGGTTTGCACATTATGTAGCTGCTACCCATGGCCGCTCCTTGGCATTCCGCCGAGCTGGTATAAATCAGACGCCTATCGCAAGCGTGCTGTTCGTGAGCCGCGCACGGTGCTGGCAGAATTTGGAATGATGCCGCACCCGTCTCAATCAGTCAGAGTTTGGGATTCTACGGCTGAGATGCGCTATCTGGTGCTGCCTATGATGCCGGCGGCGGCGGCGGGGTGTGATGCAGAGGCGCTTGCCCAGTGGGTGACCCGCGATAGCATGATTGGTACCGGCTCCCCCAAGGCCCCGCAGATATGAGCCAGCAAAAGCCACATGATATGGGCGGGATACCGGATGATACGATTATTATCTCGGCTGAGAGCCGGGAGGATGAGGAACAGGTATTTCATCAGCCATGGCATGCGCGGGCACTGGCGATTACGCTTGCGGCGGGTGCATTGGGAAAGTGGAATCTGGATACCTCACGCTTTGCGCGCGAATGTCTGCCAGCTGATGATTATAAACAGTTTTCCTATTATGAAAAATGGCTTGCTGGGGTTTGTAACCTGCTGGTAACCCACAAGCTGATTTCACGCGATGAAGTTGCAGCAGGAACAGCCGAGAGCGCAGCGCCTCATGACCGTATGCTAAAGCCGGAAATTGTCTCGGCGGTGCTAGCTAGTGGTGGGCCAGTGCGACGCGATATTGCCCAAAAGCCAAAATTTGAGGCCGGCACTGCTGTACGCACAAAGCAGATAAGCGATACTCTTCTTGTGCCGGACGGTCATACAAGGCTGCCGGCTTATGCGGCTGGCAAGCAGGCCGTCATTCGTGCCTGTCATGGCGCACATATTCTGCCAAACGCACATGCCCATTTCCGCGGAGAAGCGCCGGAGCCTTTATACCAGATTGCTATTTCTGCGGCTGAGCTTTGGGGCGAAAACGCA
>DGJU01000006.1:47461-66361 GCA_002387605.1 Alphaproteobacteria bacterium UBA4588
CCGGATTTTGCAGAGCCCCCGGTCTTTGCAGAGCCATGGCACGCAGAATTATTTGCAATGACAGTTCATCTTCACAAACAAGGCCTGTTTAGCTGGCCTGACTGGACAGCACAGCTATCTGAGGCTCTTGCGGCGGCCGGCAAACATCACACGCTTGATGGCGGCGACGACTATTATGCTGTCTGGCTTGATACGCTTTTGCAAATCATGATAGCACAGGGCGTAACAGATGATAGTTCTGTTCAGGCAATGCAGGAGCAGTGGCGCGATGCTTATGTGCGCACACCGCATGGCAAGCCTGTCAGGCTAACAGACGATGGTTCAGACTAACTAAAAGTTAGACTATGTAAAAGAATGTGAGGGTTTAAATGCTTCTTGGTTGTATTGGTGATGATTTCACCGGTTCGAGTGATCTTGCAAATACATTGGCAAAAGAGGGTATGCATGCTGTCCAATATAGCGGCGTGCCATCTTCTGATGCGCCGTCGCATGTCGACGCTGGCATTGTCGCTCTGAAATCACGCTCCATTCCTGTCAAAGAGGCTATCGCGCAATCGCTTGAAGCGCTGGAATGGCTAAAGGCGCAAGGCTGTACCCAGTTCTTTTTTAAATATTGCTCAACCTTTGATTCAACGGCTGAGGGGAATATCGGGCCGGTCGCAGAAGCTCTTGCAGAGGCGCTAGGGGCAACAGGTGTGATTTTCTGTCCTGCCTTTCCCGGCACGGGGCGCTCGCTTTATCAGGGGCATTTATTTGTAAATGATATTCTGCTGTCCGATAGCCCTTTGCGTGACCATCCGCTGAACCCAATGACAGAATCTGATTTACGTATCTGGCTTGCAAAACAGACCCGTGGCCCAGTGGGGCATGTTGGCGCGGCAGACGTATTTGCCGGACCTGATGCGATTAAAGCAAAGCTGGCAGAAGAAGTAGCGGCAGGCCGTAATCTGGTGATTATGGATGCGTTGCGTGATGACGATTTACGCGCCATCGGAACAGCTTTGTCTGATGCGGTTCTGATAACTGGCGGCTCTGGTGTTGCGCTTGGCTTGCCAGATAATTTCCGCCGGTCTGGTGCGATGGGCAAAACATCACATAGCTGGCAGGGACAAGCTGGCACATGCGCTATTCTATGCGGGTCTTGTTCTGCTGCAACACGCCGTCAGATTGAGGTTCATAAACAAACACAGCCATCATTGGTGCTTGATGCTGCCAGCATTATTGATGGTCAGTTTAGGGTGAGTGATGCGCAGGCATGGGTAGAGGCCTGCTGGCAGGACAATGCCGATAGCCTACCTCTTATCTATAGTTCAGCTGATCCTGAAGAGGTCCAAAAAATCCAGCAAATGTTCGGAACTGACGTTGCTGCTGCCGCGCTTGAAGGGTTCTTTGGCGCGCTGGCCGCAACGCTTGTTGATACCGGTATTGGTAGACTGATTGCCGCTGGCGGTGAGACATCTGGCGCTGTTGTTGAGCATCTTGATATCGACCAGCTCGAAATCGGTCCTGAAATTGACCCAGGTGTTCCTGCGTTGCGGGCAAGCCCGTCTCTGACACTTGCGCTGAAGAGCGGTAATTTTGGTGCCGAAGATTTCTTTGCTAAGGCAGCTCGCCAGCTAGGCTGACTTTCATCCATCCAAGGGATTTGAATAATGAGCGAGACACAGATACGAGAGCAGATTTGCCTGTTGGCAAAGTCGCTGTTTGATAGGGGCCTAACAGGAGGGGCAAGCGGCAATATTTCTGTGCGCCTTGATGATGGTAGCCTGCTTGTCACGCCGACAGGGAATAGTTTTGGCGCGCTCGACCCTGCTAACCTTAGTCATCTTGATAAGGGTGGGCGTCTGCTAAGTGGTCTGGCCCCGACCAAAGAAATGCCGCTCCATGCCGCGTTTTATGAATCACGCATGCGTACCAAAGCTGTTGTGCATTTGCATAGTACGCACTCAGTTGCGCTGTCTTTATTGCCGGTTGAGGATGTTGATAATTTCCTGCCGCCTCTGACAGCCTATTCAATTATGCGGTGCGGCAAGGTATCTTTGCTGCCCTATTTCAGGCCGGGCGATCCTGCGGCCGGAACGGCGCTGCGCGGGCTTGCAGGAAAGCGGACATCTGTTATGCTTGCCAATCATGGCCCTATTGTTGCCGGCGCTGATCTTGAAGCAGCTATCTATGCTGTTGAAGAATTGGAAGAAACCGCAAAGCTGGCTCTTATGATGCGCGGGATGCAGCATAAGGCGCTTACAGATACTCAGATTGCTGACCTTGTTCAGCATTTCTCCCTTGAATGGGATTAGGATAAAATCATGCCGCCTATTATTGATGTTCAGCATCTGATTAAAAGCTATGCCGGAGGTGGGCGTGCGCTGGATGATGTGTCGGTTGAAATTGAAAGCGGTGAAATTCTGGCTCTTTTGGGCCCGAACGGTGCTGGCAAAACAACGCTGATTTCCATTATTTGCGGGCTGACCAGAATTACCGAAGGCACTGTTAGTGTTGGCGGATTTGATGTGGTCAAAGATTATCGCAAGACACGCGCACTTATTGGTCTTGTGCCGCAGGAATTGATGCTTGAGCCGTTTGAGACAGTGTTTGAAACTGTTAGTCTGTCGCGCGGGTTATTTGGCTGTAAGCCTAATAAATCCTATATTGAGAGTGTTTTAAGCCAGCTTTCCTTGCTGGATAAAAAAGACGCGCAGATGAAAGAATTATCAGGCGGGATGAAGCGGCGCGTGCTGATCGCAAAGGCGCTGAGCCATGAGCCAAAAATCCTATTTCTGGATGAACCGACCGCTGGTGTTGATGTTGAGTTGCGCCGTGATATGTGGAACGTCGTTACCGAGCTGAAGCAGCGCGGTGTGACCATCGTGCTAACCACTCATTATATCGAGGAAGCAGAAGAAATTGCTGATAGGGTTGCGGTCATTAATGGCGGTAAGATTCTGCTGATTGAGGAAAAAGACAAGCTCATGAAGCGGCTTGGCACAAAGCAGCTTCGCATTGAGTTGCAAGCGCCGATTACAACGCTACCTGACAGCCTGTCAGATGTTGATGTGCAGCGTGCAGATGACGGTATGAGCCTTATTTATCATTATGATGTGAAAGCTGAGAGAACCGGTATCACTTCGCTGCTATCAACGCTCGCCTCAGAAGGAATTGTGCTGCGGGATTTGCAAACCTATCAAAGCTCACTAGAAGACATTTTTGTCGGTCTGGTAACGGAGGAAAATAAATGAACCTTTATGCAGTAAGGGCTATTTATTCCTTTGAAATGGCGCGCACCTTTCGCACGATGCTCCAGTCAATTGCATCGCCTGTCATCTCAACAGCGCTCTATTTTGTTGTATTTGGTTCTGCCATTGGCAGCAGAATGACAATGATAGATGGGGTGCCGTATGGCGTCTTTATCGTGCCAGGGCTCATCATGCTGACGGTGATGATGCAGTCAGTGGCAAACGCCTCTTTTGGTATTTATTTCCCTAAGTTTCTAGGCACAATTTATGAGCCATTATCGGCGCCAATATCGCCGTGGGAGATTGTAATCGGCTATGTGGGGGCTGCTACAACAAAATCAATAATGATTGGCCTGATTATTCTTGCTGTCTCATTTCTGTTTGTGCCTGTTACCATTGCTCATCCTGTTTTGATGTTATGTTTTTTAATGCTGACAGCGATATCCTTTAGCTTGCTTGGGTTTATTCTTGGGATTTGGGCACGTAGTTTTGAGCAGCTGAATCTTGTGCCGATGCTGATCCTCACACCATTAGTATTTTTGGGGGGTAGTTTTTATTCGATTGATATGTTGCCACCCGTCTGGCAGACCGTGACCCTATTCAATCCTGCTGTGTATCTTATCTCAGGGTTCAGATGGGCTTTTTTCGATACAGCAGACGTCTCCATCGCAGTATCTTTGCTGGCGATTGGCGTGTTCAGCGCTATTTGTTTTGCCGTCATCTCGTGGATGTTTGCAACCGGATACCGGCTCAAAAATTAGTACGGTCTCCGTCGAGCCATTTTCTGCCAGCTTTATAACTGAAGCGGCCAGTCACCTCTGCTAAGGCTTTTGCACGCATTGATAACACGCTCAAAGCTATGGCGCGCACGTTCAACAGAATGGCGCGCCCTTAGATGGGCATGTACAAGCCCCATATCAATAATACAGCTTGCCTTGCATCCGGCATCCTCAAGCCGTTTGGCAAAAAGCGGGCCATCATCGGCAAGCGGGTCGCATTGGGCCGAAAAGCTGATGCTTGGCGGCATGCCGGATAAATCATCTGCAGAGAGGGGCGCGGCTGCATGAGCGGCCTGATTATCACCACCGAATAGCAGATTGCTATAGATCTCCATTCCTGCCGTGGTCAGCATTGGAGCATTTGCATGAAGGCTATAGCTTGGTGCCTCCCTATCATTGCCATAGACAGGGTAGATGCCAACAAGCCCGCAGAGGCGCGCAAGCAAATCGCTTTCGCCTCGATTGCGGACCTCAAGCGCAGTAGCAGCAGCAAGATAGCCGCCAGCACTATCCCCCATCAGGATGAATGAGCGGTCACTTTGTTCACTGCAATAGCGCAAAGCATCACAGCAATCATCACGGCATGCTGGATAGACATGTTCCGGCGCTAGCCTATAATCAACAGCCGTGACGCAAAAGCCTGTTTCTGCCGCGATGTCAGCACAGATATCATCATGGGTTTCAAGATTGCCAACCACAAACCCGCCGCCATGCATATAAAAAATCTCAGTTGCTTCGGACGCGCCATTGGGCGTGTAAACCCGCATAGGAACCGGACTATTAATATCATGTATCGTCACAGTTTCATGGGCTGGCCCACGCATATTATCTGACATAGCATTATAGCAGGCACGCCGGACGCTTATGTCACCATCACGCTCTGCATTAGAAAAATAGCTTTCAGTATCGGTAATAAACCGCAGCACATCTTCATCTAGCATGCGCTGATAGTCTATTTTTGTCATCGCTTGTGTTGTCATCTGAGGCGGGTCTCCTTTAGGAGGGTTCTTCCCATTTTGGGTCACGCTTTTCAAGAAATGCGCCAATACCTTCTTCAGCGTCACGGTTTAGCATATTTTCAACCATAGTATGGGCAGCATAGTCATATGCGTCGCTGAGTGGCATCTCTAATTGGCGATAAAAGGCTTCTTTACCAATTTTAACAGTGGAAATCGGCTTGCTGGCGATTAAGTCTGCCATTTCATGAGCGGCCTCTAATAGCGCATCTGGCGCTACAACTTTGTTCACAAGACCAAATTCTAGTGCTTTATCTGCTGATATTGCCTCACCCGTCAGCAGCATTTCCATAGCGTGTTTGCGGCCCACATTACGCGAGATAGCAACCATCGGGGTTGAACAGAATAGTCCGATATGAACCCCCGGCGTTGCAAATTTTGCAGTGTCAGCTGTAACAGCAAGGTCGCATGTTGCAACCAGCTGGCAGCCAGCGGCCGTTGCTGTTCCTTGAACGGCGGCAATCACAGGTTTGGGGCATTTTATGATGGCTTGCATCATGGTAGAGCAGGCAGTCAATGTTGTTGTAAAATAGGCGCGCCCTCTATCACTATCAGCCCGGGCAGCTGTCATCTGTTTAAGATCATGTCCTGCACAGAATACAGGTCCCGCCGCTGTCAGGATAATGACCTTGATAGCCGGTGTTTCTGCTAACCGTTCAATAGCAACGGTTATGGCTGAAATCATTTCAAGTGAGAGGCAATTGCGCGCATCAGGACGGTTCAGTGTCAGAACAGCGACATCCCCTTTATGCTCTTCACGTAAGTGCTCGTTCAGGGAGCCAAGTGAGCCTGCTTTTATGCCTAATGTCTCATCTGGTGCCATAGCGCAGTTCTTCCTTTCGCAACTTTGGTATAAAATGCTATCATAGGAATCAATCAGGGAAAAGAGCGTCGCTGAACTGGTCGCGCTTTTGTGTGGCGCCTCTCTTCTTTCTCATATGCTGAAATTTGCGACTTCAGGCGAAATTTGGCGTTATGAGGCAAAAGATAATTCGCTTAGGGTATTTCGATGAACGAATTAACCGACCAAAAAGACCTTATTCTTAGCGGCGCGCTGCGCGCAGTATCGCTGACAGACAAATATGATCTGGATGCAGACACTGTTTTTGTGACGGGCACGCAAGCGCTCGTGCGATTATGCCTGCTTCAGGCGCAGCTTGACAGTAAAGCAGGGCTGAATACAGCTGGCTTTGTCTCAGGCTATCGGGGCTCTCCTTTAGGCGCGGTCGATATGCAATTCTCGTCAGCCACGTCAGTGCTGAAGGATGCAAATATTCTGTTTGAGCCTGGCCTGAACGAAGATATGGCCGCAACCGCTGTCTGGGGTACCCAGCAAACCCATCTCTATGGCGAGAATACAACAGATGGCGTATTTGCTATCTGGTATGGGAAAGGCCCCGGTGTTGACCGAACGGGCGATGTATTCCGGCATGCGAATATGGCGGGTACAGCTCCGAATGGCGGCGTTATCGCACTATTGGGTGATGACCATACAGGCGAAAGCTCAACGGTCTGCCATCAGAGCGAATATGCGCTTGTTGATGCAATGATGCCTGTGCTCAACCCTGCTAATGTTGAAGAAATTGTCCAGTTTGGGTTGCATGGCTGGGCACTATCGCGGTTTGCAGGTGTCTGGACCGGCATCAAATGTGTAAAAGACAATATAGAATCAACGGCGTCTGTGGCGCTCAATGCTGATGAGTTTAGTGTCAGTCTGCCCAATGAATATGCAATGCCTGAAGAGGGGTTGAATATCCGCCTTGGTGATACGCGCCATAATCAAGAAGCGCGGCTTCACCGGCATAAAGTTGGCGCGGTTCAGGCTTATGTGCGGGCCAATCATCTTGACCGTGTTACAATCGAAGGCGGGTCTCATCCCTCGCTTGGGATTGTCTCAACCGGCAAATCCTATATGGACGTCCTTCAGGCACTTGCTGATTTAGGTATTACGCCAGCCCGCGCTGAAGCCCTTGGTTTATCTGTTTATAAGGTTGGTATGTCATGGCCGCTTGAACCAAACGGCATTCGTGATTTTGCTGCTGGGAAAACCCATCTTCTTGTTGTCGAAGAAAAACGCGGCCTTATTGAATCGCAAATGAAGGATGTGTTGTATGGCATGGCTGATGCGCCAGTCATTATTGGAAAACGCGATGAAGCAGGCGCTGTATTGCTTGCCGAAGAAGGCGGGCTGACCTCTACGCAAGTCGGCATGGCAATCGGCGTTCATCTCCTGAAAGATAGGTCTAGCGATACCGTTGTTGAACAGAATCTATCGCGGCTCTGTCAGGTTGCAGCTCAGGAAATTGCCCCGCTTGGCACCGAGCGCGTCCCCTATTTCTGTGCAGGTTGTCCTCATAACTCATCAACTGTTCTGCCCGAAGGCGCGCGCGGTTATGCCGGTATTGGCTGCCACTGGATGGCGCAATTCATGGAGCGGAATGTTGAAGGGCATACCCATATGGGCGGCGAAGGCGCGAACTGGATCGGTGAAAGCTTTTTTTCAACACGAAATCATATCTTCCAGAATATCGGAGATGGCACATTCAACCATTCCGGACTGATGGCCATCCGTGCCGCCATCGCATCAAACGTCAATATGACCTACAAAATTCTCTATAATGATGCGGTTGCTATGACGGGCGGGCAAACCCATGAAGGCGATATGACGCCAAAAGAGATTGCTGAGTTAATGGTTGCGTGCGGCGCAAAGCGCACGGTCCTTGTTTGTGATGATTTATCGCGTCATGACGGTATTAGCTATCCAAAAGAGGTCCAGCTTTATCACCGCAGCATGTTGCAACCTGTTCAAGAAGAACTTGCTGCAGTTGAAGGCGTGACAGCGCTGATTTATGACCAGACCTGTGCAACCGAAAAACGTAGGCGCAGAAAACGCGGGCTGATGCCTGATCCAGATGAACGTATTTTTATTAATCCGGATGTCTGTGAGGGGTGCGGCGATTGCGGTGTGCAGTCAAACTGTGTTGCTATTCTGCCGCTTGAAACCGAATTAGGGCGCAAGCGTAAAATCGACCAGTCAGCCTGTAACAAAGATTTCAGCTGTGTCAAAGGGTTCTGCCCCAGCTTTGTGACTGTGAAGGGCGCAACAATTCATAAGCCGGATGCGGTGATGGCGCTCAGTGATGACGTGCCGTTACCAGCCGCAGCTCTCTCGCTTGATAGGCCCGTCAGCATTATTCTGACAGGTGTTGGCGGAACAGGTGTTGTTACCATTGGCGCTCTGCTTGGTATGGCAGCGCATCTTGAAGGCAAGGGGTGCGGTATTATCGATATGGCCGGTTTGGCGCAAAAAGGCGGGGCTGTAACAAGTCATATCAGGATCGGGCGTACACCAGAGGATATTTCAGCTATTCGGATTGGCCCCGGAGGCGGCGATGTTCTGCTCGGCTGTGACATGCTGGTGAGTGCTACCTCATCTTTGCTGAAACTGCTCAGCCCGGATGCTCATATTGTGGCAAATAATTATGAAATGCCAACCGGTGATTTCACCCGCGATGCTGATGCGTTTCTGCCAACCGACGCAATGGCGGCGCGGCTAACACAAGCTGTGCCAGCTGGCCAGTCATGCCAGATGAATGCGACAGGTCTTGCGACCAGCTTGCTGGGTGATGCGATTGCCTCAAACCTCTTCTTGCTCGGCGTTGCATGGCAGCGTGGTCTTGTGCCGTTAAGCCTTGAGTCTATGAGCGAAGCTATCCGGCTAAATGGTGTTGCTATCGACCAGAGTCTGCAAGCCTTTAATTGGGGCCGGCGGTGGGTGGTAGATGAGCATAGCGTTATGCAATCTGCAGGATTGGCTGGCATGTATATTCATACACCGATCACTGATATTGATGAGCTAATTGCAGACCGGATGACGCGGCTCACGGCCTATCAGAATGCTGCTTATGCTGACCGGTTTAAGGCTAGAATGGATGCGGTTCGGGCATGTGATGCAGACGCTCACTCTGCGCTGTCAATCGCGGCAGCACGCGGGCTGTATAAAATGATGGCGATTAAGGACGAATATGAAGTTGCGCGTCTTTATACTGATGGCGCCTTTGCAGCCGCTCTTAAAAAACAGTTTGATGGCGATGTAAGCCTCTCCTTCCATTTGGCGCCGCCGCTTCTGTCTGGCACTGATGCTGTTACAGGCAGGCCCGTTAAGCGTATCTTTGGTAGCTGGGTGATGCCGGTAATGCGCGGGCTTGCCAAGGTGAAGGGCCTGCGCGGGACTGTGTTTGATATTTTCGGTTACACCCAAGAGCGCCGCAGCGAGCGTGCTTTTCTTGCGCGTTATGAAGACCTGCTCGACAGGGTGTGTTCTGATGTGACCTCCGATAATTATGATATTGCTGTCTTACTTGCATCGATACCAAATGATGTGCGGGGCTTTGGTCCGGTAAGAGAGAGCCATATGCAGATGGCTGGGCGCCAAATGGATACGCTGCTAGAACAGTTCTCCAGCACGATTGCTGCACAGGCTAAAAAGTAAAAATAACGAGCATATAGCAGGAAAAGAACAGGGGTAGATGATGACTTATACACCGCCATTGAATGATATGAAATTTGCGCTTCGCTACCTATCTGGTTTTGATAATGTTGTAAAACTGCCGGCTTTCTCAGAAATTAGCCTTGATTTGGCAGATGCTATTCTGGATGAAGCAGGTAAGCTGGCGGCCGATGTAATCGCCCCGCTAAACCATCCCTCAGATCAACAAGGCGCGGTTCGCAATCAAGATGGTAGCGTGACAACCCCTGATGGTTTCAAGCAGGCCTATCAAGCGATGGGTGAGGGCGGATGGACTGCTATGGAAGGCGCTGAGGCCTATGGCGGCCAGAATATGCCGATGGTCGTCAGTGCTGCGGTAAATGAAATGTGGCAGTCTGCTAGCCTTGCCTTCAGCTTATGCCATCTCTTAACTCAAGGGCAGATTTTTGCGCTTGGGAAATCTGCGTCCGAAGAACAGAAAAAAACCTATCTGCCTCCGATGATCGAAGGTCGCTGGACAGGGACAATGAACCTAACTGAACCACAGGCCGGAACAGATCTTGCCGCCATCAAGTCGCGCGCAATCAAACAGGATGATGGCAGTTACCGTATTACAGGTCAGAAAATCTATATCACCTATGGTGAGCATGATATGGCGGAAAACATCATTCATCTGGTTCTGGCACGAACGCCTGATGCACCGGACGGTGTTAAAGGTATTTCTGTCTTTCTTGTGCCGAAAATTTTGGTCAATGCAGATGGAACACTTGGCGAAGCTAACGATGTGAGGTGCCTGTCTATTGAAAAGAAATTAGGCATAAAAGGTTCCCCAACAGCTGTCCTGCAATATGGTGAAAATGGCGGGGCTACTGGATATCTGGTTGGTGAGGAAAATAAGGGCCTTGGGATCATGTTTGGTATGATGAACCATGCCCGCTTTGCTGTTGGCTTGCAGGGGTTATCTATTGCTGAACGCGCTTATCAGCAGGCGGTCGATTATGCCCAGAACAGAATTCAAGGCACGCCGCTTGATAGCAAAGCAGGAGACCCGATTTCCCATCACCCCGATGTGCTCCGCCTATTATCTGTTATGCGGGCTGAATTAGAAGCCATGCGCGCCCTTCTTCTTGTTGGTGGTGCAGCTCTTGATACCGCACATAATGGCAACGAGGCGGAACGTGCCGCCGCTGATACCCGCGCATCTTTATTAATTCCTATTCTGAAAGGCTGGCTGACCGAACGGTCTGTTGCCATGGCGTCAGACGCTGTTCAGGTGCATGGCGGTATGGGCTTTATTGAGGAGACAGGGGCTGCACAACATTTCCGTGATAGTCGTATTCTGCCAATCTATGAAGGCACAACAGCCATTCAGGCCAATGACCTTATCTTCCGAAAAACCTTGCGCGATAATGGTGTAGCTGTGCGGGAATTGCTGGCTGAAATTACGGCTGACATGGTGGGTGTTGATGCTGCTTTAGCTGACCCTGTGCATAAAGCGGTTGCGGTTACTGATGATACTCTGGAACATCTTCTTGCCGCAGCGAATGACCCGCGCAGGGCAGCTGTCAGCGGCGTGAACTGGCTTATGCAGCTTGGTATCTTGTGCGGCGGATGGATGATGGCGCGCTCAGCAAAGGCAGCTGCAAATGGCGCATCAGCCGATTTTTCTGCTGAATTCCTCATGGCAAAACAGACGACATCTCTTATCTATATTCAGCAATGTCTGCCACAGCTCTTTAGCCTGTCTGAGATGATTTGTAATGGCGATGATTCAGTCTTGCGGATGCGGCCAGAATGGTTGCTACGTGCATAATATATTAAAGATGGATGGTAGGATTAATCTTTAGCAAAAGACGATACCCTATCCTGCTAACCCCTATACAAGAAACATCGGAGTGATGAGCAAATGAGCAAGGATTATAGTTTTGATACCCTTAGCCTGCATGCAGGCCAGACACCTGATGAACGTCATGGTTCGCGCGCTGTCCCTATCCATCAGACAACATCCTATGTGTTTCAGGATACGCGTCATGCGGCCGCGCTCTATAATATGGAAATTGGCGGGCATCTCTATAGCCGGATTTCAAACCCGACTGTTGCAGTGCTAGAGCAGAGGCTTGCTGCATTGGAGGGCGCTGCTGCTTGTACGGCAACAGCCTCTGGCATGGCAGCGCTGTCATCTGTGTTGATGACGCTATGTTCGGCAGGCGATCATATCGTTGCCTCATCACAGCTTTACGGCGCAAATATCAATCTACTGAAATATACATTTCCGCGCTTTGGGATTACAACCACCTTTGCAAACGCAACAGACCCTGATGCAATAGCGGCGGCTATCCAGCCAAATACGAAACTGATTTTTGGCGAAGTTGTTGGCAATCCCGGCCTTGATATCATGGATGTTGATGCTGTTGGCAAGATCGCTGATGAGGCAGGTATTCCGCTGATCCTTGATGCAACCTTTAATACGCCCTACCTTCTGAAGCCGCTTGAACATGGCGCTTCTATTATTGTTCATTCCCTGACTAAATGGATTGGCGGACACGGTATTGCCATTGGCGGGGCTGTGCTTGATGGCGGCCGGTTTGACTGGGGCGCATCCGATAAGTTTCCCACCATTGCATCTCCGCATTATGCGATGGACGGTATCAATTTTTATGAAGAATTTGGACCAACGGCAATGACGGCAAAATTACGTGCCGAAATGATGTATAATTTTGGGCCCTGCCTGTCGCCAACAAATGCGTTTCATTTGCTTCAAGGGATAGAAACACTGCCTCTTCGTATGCAACGGCATATTGAAAATACAGACGCACTTCTTGCGTATCTTAGCGCTCATGATGATGTTGCGTGGGTGCGTCATCCCCATCTTGAATCACACCCCCAGCATGAATTGGCAAAACGGCTTATGCCAAAGGGTGCTGGCTCGATTATCACCTTTGGGGTGAAAGGGGGGCGTGATGCTGGGCAGGCCTTTATCGAAGCTGTTGAGCTCTCCTCCCATCTAGCTAATGTGGGTGATGCCAAGACACTTGTTATTCATCCTGCTAGTACAACCCATTCCCATATTGATCCTGAGGCTATGAAAGATGGCGGCCTGAGTGATGATATGATTAGGCTATCTGTTGGGCTTGAGGATATTGAAGATATCAAAGCTGATTTCGAGATTGGCTTTAAAGCAGCAAAACGGCGGATGGCGCCCCGTGCGGCAGAATAAAGGATAGGCAAAATGAAGGTCAATTGCGGCGGGATATCTATCCATATTGCCTCTGGTGGACGGGATTTTGTGACCGGACAGAAAACGATTGTGATGCTTCACGGTAGTGGGCAGAGCCATTTAACATGGGTCCAGCAAAGCCGTTATTTTGCCTATGAGGGCTATAATGTGATTGCACCGGACTTGCCGGGGCATGGGCTATCAGGTGGCGCGCCGCTTCAGACCATTGAAGAAATGTCTGATTTCATGCATGCGCTACTAGGCCAGCTCGGCTGTGGTCCGGTTGTCTTTATTGGTCATTCACAAGGCTGTCTTATTGGTCTTGATATGTGTGCCCGCTATCAGGCCGATCTTGAACGGCTTGTCCTGATTGCTGGCGGGCTTTCTATTCCGGTAAATGATTATCTTGTCGGCGCATCGCAGAATAAGCTTGATAAGGCTATCGAGATGATGACGGGCTGGGGTCATAGCAACATTGCGCATATGCATGATAATGAGTTGCCGGGGCATTCTCATCTTGGGTTTGGCCGCGCGCTGATGGCATCAAACGATGTAAATGCGCTACATGCTGACCTATCAGCCTGTAATGCGTATGATGGCGGCGCTGCTGCTGCTGCTGCGATAAAAGTGCCAACATTAGTGATTTTGGCAGCGGCTGATAAAATGACACCAGCTAAAGCCGGCCGCGCTATGGCAGCAGCGATTGCTGGCGCTGAGCTTATTGAAGTATCAGGAGCTGGTCATATGCTGCCAGCTGAAAAACCGCTTCAGGTTAATAATCATATTACCCGTTTCCTATCCGCATAGAGCGCACAGATAATCAGATGAGCTGTCCCGTCATAATTGCGAGATGGTATCAGTTACGAAAGGTCACCTGTTATGACAAATTCTGAATTCTCTCATATTGCTGTGATTGGTGCTGGAACCATGGGAAGCGGAATTGCAGCGCAGATTGCGAATGCCGGACTGCCGGTTCTGCTGCTTGATTTGCCGGCAAAGGATGCAAGCATGCCCTCTCCGGCAGAAGCTGCTATCCAGAGACTTATCAGTTCCGAGCCGCCGCAATTAATGAGCCGCGATAATGCAAAGCTGATTACGGCAGGGACAATTGATGGTGACTTTCATCACTTATCTAGCTGCGATTTAATCATTGAAGCTGTTATCGAGCAGCTCCCTGTAAAACAGGCACTTTATCGCCGGCTTGATAAAACAGTATCTGCTGACTGTGTGATTACATCTAACACATCAACTATCCCGATTAGCCTGCTGGTTGATGGAATGCCGGCATCCTTTGCCAAGCGATTTGCCATTACGCATTATTTCAATCCAGTGCGGTTTATGCGCCTGCTTGAACTTGTGCGCGGCGCGAATACTGATGCTGGCATAATGGATAGGCTTGCGCGGTTTAATGACGAAACCCTTGGTAAGGGGGTTGTGCGATGTGGTGATACGCCGGGGTTCCTAGGCAATCGTATCGGCGTTTATGCGCTTCAGGTCGGGATGCATGAAGCCTTAAACAGCGCTATTCCCATCGAAGAGGCAGATGCGCTCGTGGGGCGCCCAATGGGCATTCCAAAAACGGGAATCTTCGGACTCTATGATCTTATTGGGGTTGATTTGATGTCTGATGTAGTAACCTCATTGCGCACAATTCTGCCGGATGGTGATGATTTTCATTCTGTGGGTAGCGACCATCAGCGGGTCACCCAGATGATAGCTGACGGCTATACAGGTAATAAAGGGAAGGGCGGATTTTATCGCCGGGGTACTGTGGGGCGTGAGGTTCAGGATAGTTTGATGGATGCTAATCAGCTGGTCTGGCGGGCTGTGAAGCCAAGCTTACCAGAGGCAGCGCAGCGCTCGGCTGAAGCAGATGCGCGCAATGAAGACCCGCTTGGTCCTGTGCTGGATGATACAAGTATGGGCGGGCAATATGCAAAACGCGTTCTGGTGCGCATCCTGTCCTATGCCGCCTCACTTGTGCCTGATATTACCGCATCGCCGCAGGATATTGATGATGCCATGAAGCTTGGCTTTAACTGGCAGCGTGGCCCGTTTGAGCTGATTGATGCCATTGGCATTGACCGGTTGCGGGCGCTTGCCACTGAAGCAGACTGGCCGCTTCCCAAACAACTAATGACCCGGACACGGCCTTATTATGATGCCAGCGGCTCCGGTCTCAAAGTGGATGTTGAGGGGCAGGGCTATCAGATGATAAACCTGCCAAAAGGCGTGATGCGGTTTCATATGATGCGCCAGACAACGCCTGTGATTGCCCGCAACGAAGCTGCAAGCCTGTATCGGCTAGATGGCGATTTGCGGCTTGTTGAATTTCATTCAAAGGCGAATGCGCTGAATGACAAATCAATGGAGATTGTTGCCGCTGCGGCGGCCGATCACGGCGCTGGTATTCTGGTTCATAATGACGCGCAGCATTTTTCGGCTGGGGTTGATCTCAATCAATTCCGCGCCTTTATTCAGGCAGGTGACTGGGCTGAAATGGACGCCTTTCTGGTACGGTTTCAACAAGCTGTCAAAGCATTGAAATATACCCCTGTTCCGGTTATCGGGGTGCCGTCTGGTCTTGGTGCTGGGGGCGGCTTCGAAGTCTTGATGCATTGCGATAAGCTGGTGGCCCATAATAATATTACAGTTGGTCTTGTCGAAGCTGGTGTTGGTGTTGTGCCGAGTGGCGGCGGGGTGAAAGAAACCTATTTACGCTGGTATGCTGCAACAAATGACTGGAATGAAGCAGCATGGCAGACATGGATGCAAATCGGTTATGGCAAGACAGGGTCATCACCGCAGCTCGCTGCCCGTCTGCAATATTTCCGTAACGGTCATGATAGGGCAGTGATGGGCCGTGATCGCCTGATGTCTGCAGCCCTTGCTGAAATGGCAGTGCTCCAGCCGGGATATCAGGCGCCAGCCGTGCCGCGGGTCAGGCTTGCAGATCATGCTCTTATCGAAAAAATGGATAAATTTATGGCTGAAGGTGTTGCTCGCGGTGACTTCTTTGAGCATGACAAAACTGTCGCGATGGAGATTGCAACCATCATTGTAGCTGATCACGGTCAAGCGCAGGAAAGTGATGAGCAGGCACTCTACGATCGCGAAAGACGGGCCTTCTTGATGCTGGCTAAAACTGAAAAAACGGGCTTGCGTATTAGTGCGATGCTTGACGGGCAGGGCGCCCTTCGTAATTAGGGCTGTTGTTGTGAAAGGCTGATAACTGGCATATCAGCAAGCGCTGCATCACGGGGGTCGTGGCTTACCAGAAGAGTGGGTACGCCGCGGGTTTTTGTCTCGGCGCGCAAAAGCGCAATATTCTTGGTGCGCGCATCATCATCCAGACTAGCAAATGGCTCATCCAGTAAGAGCGCTTCAGGCGCTGCTAGCAGCGTGCGCAACAAAGCAACCCGTGATTGCTGACCACCCGATAATGTCGCAGGGTCACGGGGCCCGAACCCAGCAAGCCCTGCTGCTTCAAGCGCGTCTTCTATCATTACCCGTCTTGTGGCGCCCCGATGCGTTCTGGCAAGGCCAAAGCTGATATTATCGGCAATGCAAAGATGGGGAAATAATAATGGGGTTTGAAACAGTATGCCGATGCGCCGACGCTCGGCTGGCAGCTTTGTTACATCCTTACCAAAAAGACTAACATTGCCCGTTGCATGAAGACCGTTTATCGGCATGCCAGCAATCCAGCGAAGCAAGGTTGTTTTCCCTGCCCCGCTTGGGGCAGATATCAGGCAGATATCTCCTGCGGCAACTGACAGGCTCAGCGGCGCGAATAAAGGCGTAGCGGTTGTGCCGGCATCTGCCTCCGAGAGGCAAAATGAGGCGTTGGTAACATGCAACATAAAATTTTATCTCTGTGGTCTCATTTCAGCACAGATGCGCGCCAGACTTCTTTCAGCTAACATTATAGACTATAGTGGCGCAAAATCACCCTCACATGATGTTAGGCGTGTAACCATAATGACAGCAAGGAAATCATCAGTGCTACCAGCAATCCTTCGCCCCTTTATCGTCTCTCTGGCGCCTTTACTCATCGCGTTATGTCTCACAGCTATTTCAAGCGCGCCTCTGCGGGCAGAAAGCTTTGCTGAGGTAACGCGCCTGGCACGTGGCCAGACAGTCTATTTTAATGCATGGGGCGGGTCGCCATCGATTAATGCCTATATCGGATGGGCGGGCGAGCAGCTGAAACAGCGTTATGGCATCACCCTTGTGCATGTGAAGCTAACAGACACCTCTGAAGCTGTGTCGCGGATCCTTGCTGAAAAGGTTGCCGGAAAATCATCGGGGGGAAGTGTTGATCTCATCTGGGTTAATGGAGAGAATTTCGCATCTCTGAAGCGTGACGGCCTTTTGCGAGCAGATGATTGGGCCTTTGGTCTGCCCTCTTTTGCCTATACTGACAGCAAGACCTTGCCAGCTATCCTGTCTGATTTTGCTGTGCCAACTGACGGTCAGGAATCTCCGTGGGGCCGCGCTCAGTTAGTGTTTGCCTATGATAGTCGTTATGCTGAGACTCCGCCGCGCTCTGCAGCCGCCCTTGCTAAGTGGATAGGCGCTAATCCTGGCCGGTTTAGCTATCCCCAGCCGCCTGATTTTACCGGCACCAGTTTTCTGAAACAGATAGCTCTTGAACTTGCCCCTGACAGGTCAGTCTTCATGATGCCGGCAGAGACTGCTGATAAGGATGCCGCTCTTGGGCCGCTCTGGCAGTGGCTTGAGACAGTACATCCCGACCTATGGCGCGGCGGCACATCCTATCCAGCAAACTATACAGATATGGTTCAGTTGCTAGGCGATGGTGAGCTATCTTTTGCAATGGCCTTTAATCCAGCAGAATTTTCCAACGGTATTGCAAGTGGCGTTCTGCCCGAAACTGTGCGGAGCTATATTCATCAAGGCGGTACCTTGGCGAATGTGCATTTTGTAGCGATTCCGTTTAATGCGTCAGCCTCAGAAGCAGCGCGGGTCACAGCAGATTTTCTATTATCGCCAGAAGCGCAATTACGCAAAGCACGTGCTGATATCTGGGGTGATCCTACGGTGCTTGCAATGCACCGCCTTCCACAGGATATGCAAAAAGCTTTTACAAGGGTGGTGCGTGGGCCAGCAACGCTGTCAGAAGCAGAGCTAGGCAGAACGCTGCCCGAGCCACATCCATCATGGGTAGCTGTGATAGAAGAGGGCTGGAATAGGCGGTTCCTGCTTCGCTAAAAAAGTCGGGCACTATGGCGATTATGATGAAAAAACAGGGCATGTCTTTACTCTTGGCAAAGGGCGCACGCTTCCTGCTTTTTGGGCTTATTGCTGGCCCTGTTATTGCTGGCACCCTTGGGATTATCGTGCCAGCCTTTGGCTGGTTTCCTCCTCTGGGCGGCGTGGCTTTTTCGCTGGCTCCGATACAGGCTGTGCTAGACGCGCCCGGCATATGGCAGTCTGTCTGGCTTAGTCTTTCAACAGCCCTGCTTGCAACCGGCCTGTCCTATTTCTGTGTCATGATGTTTCTGGCTGTTATGTGGCAACGCGGCGGAGTGCGGTGGCTTGTTCGTGCATTAGCGCCGCTGCTTTCTGTGCCACATATTACAATTGCTGTCGGGCTGTTATTTCTGCTTCAGCCCAGTGGCTGGATAGCCCGGCTTATCTCTCCGGCCCTATCGGGGTGGGAGCGCCCGCCTATCTTCGGGATAGTTCCGGATGATTATGGGATAGCTCTTATCTTTGGGTTGATGGTAAAAGAAATTCCCTTTCTGCTTCTAATGGCCTTATCTGGGTTGAACCAATTACCAGCTCATCAATGGATAGCTACATCGCGCTCGCTTGGCTACGGACCAGTTTCAAGCTGGTGTTTGATTGTTCAGCCAAACCTTGCGCCGCGGCTTTTGCTTGCTGTTTTGATTGTTCTAATCTTTTGTGTTTCGGTTGTGGATATGGCACTTATTCTTGCCCCCACAACGCCGCCGCCGCTCTCGTTGCGCGTGTTAAGCTGGTTTCAGGATCCTGATTTATCGGCTCGGTTTACCGCATCGGCTGGAGCTCTTTTCCACGTGATTCTTGCTGGCGTTACTGTCTGTTTATGGCTTGTCTTACGGCGGCTCTGCGGTATCATCCTGCGGTCGGTTGTGCGTTTTGGCATTCGCTTTCAGCT
>DGJU01000006.1:66430-68422 GCA_002387605.1 Alphaproteobacteria bacterium UBA4588
CATGTGCCATAGGCGCGCTTGGTCTTGGGGTTAGTCTTGTCTGGTCTGTTGCCGAAGTCTGGCGATTTCCAGATACCCTGCCTGCACGCTGGGGTCTTTCTGCATGGTCTGCTGGCAGTGTGAGTTTATGGGACGCAGCGATAAATACGATAGTGGTTGGGGTGTCTAGCGCCGCAATAGCGCTTTGTATGGTTATTGTCTGGTGCGAGCTAACGCCGGCAGCTTACATCAAAGGGCAGCGCAAAAAGATAACTGAGATACCTTTTTATATCCCGCTACTGGTACCGCAAATAGCCTTCCTTTTTGGCTTGCAGATTATGCTTGTCTGGCTGGATCTTGATGGTCTGTATATCACCCTTATTTGGGCGCATCTTCTGTTTGTCTTCCCCTATGTCCTGCTGTCACTTGGTCCAGCATGGCGGCGCTGGGATAATCGTCTAGATGATGTTGGGGCCGCCCTGGGGGCTGGCAGGATAGAGCGACTTATCCGGATTAAGCTGCCTGTTCTTATCACGCCTATTATGACATCACTTGCGATTGGGTTTGCGGTGAGTGCGGCGCTTTATCTACCAACTATTTTTGTCGGTGGTGGGCGGATTATAACGCTGACAACCGAAGCTGTTACGCTTGCATCAGGCGCTGGCAGACAGAATCTCGGCGCGGCAACAGCGTTACAGATGGCACTGCCCTTGCTGATTTTTTTATGTGCTGATGCGGTGTCACGCAGAAGATTATCTGGGACCGGGTCTGCTTAGGATTAGGTCTGTGCGCTCGTATCGCTGAAATAACGCCGATTAATCCAGTCAGCAACAAGAGCAGGTTTTTCTGCATCTTTGATTTCAACAGTAACACGCCATCGTAATGTTACTTCTCCCGGCTTCTTCTCATCATATGATGAAAGGATGAAACGGGCTCTGATAAATGAGCCTACCGGGACAGGTGATAAAAACCGCATTCTATCGGTGCCATAATTTACCGACATCACCATACCATCTACATCTGGTAAGACTTCATCAGACCATGCCGCCAGCAAAGATAGGGTGAAAAATCCATGTGCAATTGTGCCGCCATAACCAGCGGCTGCACTGCGAATAGGATCGGTATGAATGAATTGATGATCATCTGTTGCATCAGCAAAAGCATTAATGCGTTCTTGTGTGACATGCACCCAAGATGAGACGCCAATTTCCTGACCTTCAAGAGCAAGGAATGACTGTTTATCCATTATGCTAACCTTTATGTTAAAAAGCGGGCGTGTCAGGTAACGTTATCAGCTTGGCCTGTTCTGTCTAGCTGGTCTATGCCGGCACGCCTTCAGACCTGCTAGCTGATAAATAGTGAGCGCAATAACAAGCTTGTTCCAGAGACAAAAATCATAATCGTCAGGAGCCGGCGAAACTGATTATCTGTTAACCGGCTAAACAGCTTCATCCCGAGATGGGCAGCAATAAGGCTAGTAGGTAGTGAGAGAAGAACAAGCCATCCTGCGTCGCGCACGCTTTGGCTTGTGAGGGCAAGGCTGGCAGCCGTAACGCCTAGAATCGTGATATTGAAAATTTGCAGAACAGCCCGTTTTTCATCCTTGGCCCAGCCGCGCATGGCACACCACATTGTTGGCAGCACGCCAGAAAGGCTGGCTGCGCCGCCAAGAATCCCGCCCATCAATCCGACACTTATATCAATCATGGGTGTTTTGCGGGTGATGTTTGGTAAGTCCTTCATGATGAAAAACCCGCCATAGGAAATTTGAAGAGCAGCAATCACAAATAAAAGTGAGCGTGCATCAATAAAGCTCAGCAACATAATGCCAACCGGAATGCCAAGAAGCCCTGGAATAACAAAGCGAGCAATGCGTCTTGGAATAACAGAGCGCCGGACAAGCCATGCGCCTTGCAGACCAGTAATCACCGACATGGTGGCGCTAATAAAAACAGCCTGTTCTGGGGGGAGTATCTGCAGCCAGAAGCCAAGCGCAAACAAGGCTGTTCCAAA
>DGJU01000032.1 GCA_002387605.1 Alphaproteobacteria bacterium UBA4588
GGCGATTGGTATTCATCGCGGCCTCGGCACTGACCTTGTTGCCATGTGTGCAAATGATATTTTAGCGCAAGGCGCTCTGCCGCTCTTCTTTCTTGATTATTTTGCAACTGGCGTTCTTGAACGCAATGTTGCTGCAGATGTTGTTGCTGGCATTGCAGATGGCTGTGTTGAAGCAGGATGTGCGCTTATTGGCGGCGAAACAGCCGAAATGCCGGGACTTTATCCAAAAGGCAGTTATGATCTTGCCGGTTTTTGTGTCGGAGCGGCCGAACGCGGCACATTACTATCACGTGACACCCCGCAAGCTGGCGATATCGTCTTTGCTCTTGCATCGTCCGGCATTCACTCAAACGGCTTTTCGCTGGTCCGCAAAATCATCTCCCGAGATGAGCTTGATTATCAGGAGCCAGCCCCATTTGCGCGCCATATGAAACTTGGCGAAGCCCTTATTGCTCCGACCCGCATCTATACTGATGCTGTTGCGGCGGCGCTGAGCTGTGGCGGGGTGACAGGTGTTGCTCATATCACAGGCGGCGGGCTGATCGAAAACCCGCCACGCATTTACAACGACAGCCTGCAGATGCGCCTTGATATGCGCAAACGCCCCCTTCCGCCTGTTTTCCGCTGGCTAAAAGAGCGCGGCGGCCTCTCAGATTTTGAGTTAGCACGTACCTTTAATTGCGGCATTGGCATGTTAATATCAGTTACCCCCGGCAAAGCAAACGCTGTAATGAGCGCTATTCAGCTCACAGGAGAAGATATCTGGCAGGCTGGCCATATTTGCGAGCGGTCTGGCGATGACGCCGTTACCCTTGAGCACTGCGAAGCTGTCTGGGCATAGCGATATTATGCGCATAGCTATTCTTATCTCAGGACGGGGCAGCAATATGGATGCCCTGCTAACAGCAGCAAATAAGGCAGATGTTGAAATTGCGTTGGTTGCCGCCAATAAACCATGTTCTGGGCTCGAACGGGCGGCGGCGGCTGGCTATAATACAGCGCTTATTGATCGCAGCGACTATGATAGCAAACAGGCTCATGAAGCCGCCCTTGATGCTGTATTGTTGCAGGCGGCGCCTGACTGGATTTTCCTGGCCGGTTATATGGCCCTGCTCAGCGCTGCATTCATTGCACGTCAGCATCATAAAATTATCAATATCCACCCGTCCCTCCTGCCTGCCTATAAAGGGCTCAATACCCATCAACGGGCGATTGATGATGGGGCTGAGTTGCATGGCGTCTCCATCCATCTTGTTACAGCAGGCATGGATGAAGGTGATGTGATGGTGCAAGCTGGATTAAAGATTGGGAATGCAGATACAGCCGAGATACTGGCACAGCGGTTATTAGCAATAGAACATCTGCTATACCCAGCCGTCCTGCGCGCCCTTCATTCAGAGCGTATGACAGTATCGTTCACCCCGGGCGGTGTAGACTGTCTCTGGCAGGACCGCTCAGATTTACCGCGCATCGGACAGGCCGATATTTGCCTGATAAAAACGCCATAACGGCTTTTAACCGTCAGGCTTAAAACGCTATTAGCCTGTTTGGTTAGCATAGCTAGATACTGTTCTATCAGACTTGATTTGTGATGTGGTTGCAGGCATAAAAGCACTGTAATGTAAGATATGTGTAGGATTAAGACAGGGACGTTACCGTTATGAACACAGATGAATTCGACAAGCATGCCCAAGACAATCTTTCAATTTATGGAAGCGTGCTAACCTATAGTAAATATACACTCATTGGGGTTATCATCACGCTCGCTCTGATGGCCTATTTTCTGCTTTAATCAGCACTTATTTAAAGACCTTACATAAATAAAAGGGCGCATCACATCGCTGTAATGCGCCCCTTTTTATGTCTATCTCAAAAAGGCCGAATGGCTATTCAGCCAAAATACTGCCAATTAGCCAACAATTTCGTCTTCAGTGAAGAAATGTGCAATTTCAATTGCTGCATTTTCATCACTGTCAGAGCCATGTACTGAATTTGCTTCGATTGATTCAGCAAGTGCCTTACGAATTGTGCCTTCTTCTGCATCGGCTGGGTTTGTTGCACCCATAACACCGCGATATGTAGCAACAGCATCTGTACCTTCGAGAACCTGAACAACAACAGGGCCTGAAATCATGAAGCTAACAAGCTCGCCATAAAAAGGGCGTTCTTTATGAACACTATAGAATTCTTGTGCCTGCGCTTCGGTCATCTGGATGCGCTTCTGGGCAACGATTCTCAGGCCAGCTTCTTCAATCATTTTATTGACTGCACCTGTTACATTGCGGCGCGTTGCATCTGGCTTAATTATCGAAAATGTGCGTTGTAGAGACATGTTTCATCAATCCTTTGTGACATGATGGGATGGTATTTATTCATTAAGTGAGGCAAAGGCCCCGTGACATGGCACATAGCCGCACGGACACTTCTTGGGCGCCTTATAGCAAATGCCACTCCTGATACAAGCAAAAAGACACAAAGAGCGCGAAAACAAGCATAGCTCTGTTGCACCTTATAGAGGTGCGTTCATGCCTTTTTTACCCAATTACCAGTCTCATCCTGAGCAAAATAGCGGCAGCGCACCCCCTCATCTGCTGACCAGTCTTTCCAGCAGGAACGGGCAAAGGCAACAGCTGTATCGCGTGTGCCGTCAAACAGCATGAAAACCCTTTGAAAGGCGGTAAGGTCCGGCGGTACAAGACCTGAGGTAAGGCAGACATATTGTGCCTCATTTGGGTTTTTTTCGACATCAGCTGAAAGCCAGACAGGCGCATGCTCAAAGCCTGCTTCATCATCCCTGCCATGCGCTAGAAAACTCTCGCGCTTTCCTGTCCATAAGGCCTCGCTGATAGCGTCCATATGCTGAGCCGGCGAGAGGATAAGCATTTTCTGACCAATGCCAACCGTCTTTTCTGACAGCATGGCAACAGGTGCATAAAGGTCCTCATCCTTTAAGTGATAAAAATCTATCTGCCGCTGTTCAGTCACGCATTATCCTCGCTGGCTCACTGGAGCACTAACTTAAGCCCCCTATCCTTCACTTTTAGCTATCAGAGACATCTTTGGCAGGTGTCTGCCAGTCATCAATGACTTTATTAAGCAGACGCACACCATAGCCTGTTCCGCCTGTTGGCACTGTCGGACGGGCTTTTTCTGACCATGCTTTACCGGCAATATCAAGATGCGCCCATGGCGTTTCATTGGTCACAAATTTTTCAAGGAAACAAGCTGCTGAGCTAGACCCGCCATAAGGACCGCCTATGTGTTTCATATCTGCGATATGGGATTTCAGCATATCATGATAAGGCTTACCGATTGGCATCCGCCATGATTTTTCTTCGCGCGCATCACCAGCTTTCATGATCTGAGCACTCAGACTATCATTATTCGAAAATAGTCCTGCATATTCCTTCCCAAGAGCAACAAGGATAGCCCCTGTGAGGGTTGCAAGGTCAATCATAGCCTGCGGTTTATAATGATCCTGGACATAGGTCATGATATCAGCAAGCACAAGACGCCCTTCAGCATCTGTATTAATGATTTCAACTGTCTGACCTGAAAGCGATGTTACAACATCTCCCGGGCGCTGAGCATTGCCGTCGGGCATGTTTTCAACCAGACCAAGAATACCAATAACGTTGCGCTTTACCTTGCGGCCTGCCAGCGCCAACATTGCGCCCGTGACAGCTGCTGCACCGCCCATATCCCACTTCATATCTTCCATACCCTTGGCAGGTTTGAGTGATATGCCGCCAGTATCAAAACAGACGCCCTTGCCAACAAGAGCCACTGGCGCTTCAGTGCCGCCGCCATTCCAATGCATAATAACAACTGCAGAATCGCGTGCACTTCCTTGCCCAACCCCCAGAAGGGCGCCCATGCCAAGCTCTTCAAGCTTGGCTTCATCAAGCACCTCAACATCAAGACCACTGCTTTTAAGCGCAAGACAGCGGGCAGCAAACTCAGTTGGATAAAGAATATTGGCTGGCTCATAAACCAAGTCACGCGCGCAAAACACGCCCTCCAGAAGAGCCTGCATATCTGACCAGAGGGTTGTTAGCTCATCAGCAGCTTCTGCGATAAAGCTAATATGCGCTTCAATTTTTTTCGGTTCATCCTTGGTTCTATAGAGCGGAAAATGATAGCCCGCACTCACCGCACCAAACCCAACTGACATAATAATATCTGCGGCCATCTCATCAGCCGGGAATATCGCACTAGTAAAGGGCGGTTTCTTGAGCTGTGCATATAATTTGCCGCCCCAGTTTTCAGCGTCCGTTCCAGCCGAAAGCCCGCTACCGATACCGGCAAGAAGGACCGCGCCCTCTGCTGTGAAAAGTGGCAGAAAAGTTCCAGATTTTGCGGTAAACTCAGCATCTGAACGCGCCGTCTCGATGAGCAAGAGAAGGCTAGCTGACAGGCTGCCGAGCACGCCTGTCTTTTCATGGACAAGGATAATACGGGCGCTTGTGGCTGTATTTTCTGAGGAATTGGCGAAGGAAACTGAAAGTTGTGATGGCATAGAAAACTCTTTTTGCAAAAGTAGAAGGACCTGTTTGTTACCACAAGATAGGGCATCTTGAAGAGAATATCTATTTCTTGAAGAATAGTTTTTTACATGAAACAACTTTTATCTTAAGAGATAGTCGATTCTCTGTCGTTTATGTGGCACATATGGTGCGGTATTCACTAGTCGCCATGCTGAGCTATTGTGACTTGATATGAAAGGGTTATGCACACTCCGATGAATCTCGATCGTTATCTCTTTAGACAATTTTCGATGACCTCCCTGTTAACGCTTGCCGGGTTGCTGTGTGTTGTATGGCTCAATCACGCTCTGAGAATGCTTGAGCTTGTGGTAAATAAAGGCGCCGATTTAATCGATTTCATGTTTTTATCGTTATTTCCAATTCCTTTATGGTTGATGATAGCCCTTCCAATGGCAGGGTTTATTGGTGTTATCTGGGTGATTAACCAGTTTTTCTCGGATCGCGAACTCATTGTTATGCAGGCTGTTGGGGTTACGCCGCTGCAATTTGCGCGGGTACCGATTTTCTTTGGCGCCCTTATAACATTTTTCCTGATTATCAATTCGGTCTTTTTGCTTCCCGCCAGCTTCACTGGCTTTAAAGAAGCGCAATTTCGATTACGGGCCTCTATTCCGAAAATTCTTATTCAGGATAAAGTCTTTATCGATATTACAGAAGGCCTGACGATTTACGTTGGCAATAGAACAACGGCAAATGAAGTCTCCGAGGTGTTCATCCAAGATAGCCGGGACCCAGAAAAGATCGTGGCCTTTACCTCTCAGTCTGGCAGGTTTGAGATTATTGATAATCGTCCTGTCCTGCGGCTCAATAATGGCCAACGCACAGAGATAGGTCAGCAAGCCAACGCAACAGCCTTACTCTCATTTGATACCCATTCCCTTGATATATCACAGCCCCGCACTGGTACAGGTGAGCGCGCCTACACCGATGCGAATGAAGACACTATTTTTCAACTTCTGTTTCCTGATGATACAATTGAGCCGCGCTATATCAATGAGCGAAAAGCGATGGGGCATTACCGTCTCTCATCGCCGTTTCTGGCCCTTTGCCTTGCCATTATTGCGTCTGCTACCATGCTGCATGGCCGGGTTTTTCGTGACCTTGTTGGCCGGCGCATTATCATAACAGCCTGCCTTGGGATTTTTGTTCAAATTCTTTACGTTACTGCCCGATCCGCAACAGTTACCTCGCCCTTTGTCTGGCCCTTAATGTATTTGAGCATCTTTATCCCCTGCGGCATTGGCATTCTCGTTCTGATGCGGCCTTTGCTGGCAACAGGTCTGCTTAACCGGATTTCATCACGCATTCGTGCGTCTCGTCATGAGGGGCAAGCATAATGCGTAAATCATGGAAACCAGCCCCAACACTTTTCGGTTATTTCGGCCGTAAATATACACAGTGGGTTTTACTAACTCTTGGCATCCTCGTCAGCTTCATCACATTAATAGAAGTATTGGAGTTGATGCGACGTGTCAGTCACAAAACAGTGGAAATTTCTAGCTTCCATCTTGTTATGATTAGCCTTCTTAACATTCCGACCATGCTGGATGAACTTCTTCCTTTTGCCGTTCTTTTTGGCTCACTATCCTGTTTCTTTATCTGGAATCGTAGCCATGAATTTATGGTAACGCGCTCAGTTGGCCAAAATGTCTGGCAGGCCATTACGCCTGTCATTTTTAGCGTCGGGGCAATCGGGCTGTGTCATATCATGATTATCAATCCAATTGCCGCAACAACAGCAAAACAGCATAATTATTACATGCAAAATATTTTCACCTCGAGTGACCAACAATCAGGCCTGTCTGTTTCAACAAGCGGGATATGGCTTCGCGACACGAGCAATGCCTATAATCTTATTATTAACGGCCAGCAGCTTCTCCTCAAAGAAGCGCTTATCTCGCAGCCTTTGCTTTATCAATTAGAGCAGAATGGTAAATTATCATGGCGCATTCAGGCAGATACGATGCATCTGACCGAAGGGGGCTGGATTGTTAAAAATGCTCTTCGGACTGAAAATAATGGCCGGCAATCGGCTCTTGGCGATGTTATCATTCCAACAGCAATGCAACCATCCGATTTACTTGAGAGCACGCAAGCGCCGCAGACAGTCAATGTGTACCGGCTTCCCGGCTTTATCTCTGTGCTAGAGCGAACAGGCCTTCCTGCAGGTGAACATAAAGTCTTTTTTCATCAGCTTTTATCAACACCATTAAAACTTATTGGCCTTGCCTTGCTTGCGGCAAGCGTAACTCTTGTTCGTTTTTCACGTCAGACAAAGCTGAAACTTATCTTATTTGCCCTTGGGGCTGGTTTTGGCTTTTATTTTTTAACCGACCTTATTTATCTGCTCGGAACCACCTCGCGATTACCCTACCATATTGCTGGATGGGGGCCTGCTCTTCTGGTCTGCTCAATCAGTGGGTTTCTTCTGGCGCGTGCAGATGAGTAACATATAACTTACGCGTTCAATGCTTGCTCCAATAATGCTTAATGCCAAAGGATATAATAAACGTGCCTTGCTCTTCTCATCTTCCTCTTTTCTCGCGCTGCCTTGTTGCGCTCAGCCTATTTGTGCCTGCTGTGATAGCCGCGCCTCAGCCCATTAAAGCGTCTGAGAAGATTTCTGTTGTGGCTCTGGTCAATGGCGAGCCGATTACCTCCCTTGATGTCAAAAATAGGATTAATTTTATTGGCAGCATGACCGGACTTGAAGTGAATGACAGCACGATTGATGATGTTAAGCGTGATGCATTACAAAACCTTGTTGATGAAAAAATCAAAATTCAGCAAGCGCGCCAAGATATTCCAGCAATCCTGTCAGCAGCCCGAGGCAAAGCGCGTGAGCTTGTTGATATAAATTTTGCCAAAGACGGCGTTTCAGGAAAACAGGTTCTGAGCGCGCGGGGGGTTAATAGCAAAACCATTCAAGAAAAATTCTATGCAGACTTGCTATGGTCAAATGTATTAAGCTCACGGTTTGCCCGCCAGTTCAGCACTTTAGACCAGACAGCAGAACAAGAGCAAAACCGCATCAAAAACAGTATGAGCGAGCCACAGGTAAAGTTGAGTGAGATTATTCTCCTACCGACACCAAAACGGTCATTTGAACAAACCGTTGGACTTGCCAATAAGATTGTAGATGCCTTGCGAAAAGGGGCTGATTTTTC
>DGJU01000037.1:0-1725 GCA_002387605.1 Alphaproteobacteria bacterium UBA4588
ATAGATAATGAAAATACGTATATGGCTTCTTTGCTGCATAGAATAGAGCCCTGCTAGCAAGAACAGGAATGCGGCAATCCACATTGTCATCTCATTTGCCCATAAGGTCGGCCTCGTAAACACATACCGAGCAATTACCTCATAAAGCATTACAAATTCGATGAATAAAACAGCCGCAAAAGCAATGCGCGAGCTGACCAAAGAGAAAATATCAAAAAACCCTGATTGGTCTTGTTCAATGGCACCCTTTTTATCAGAGAAGTATATTCCGCCAATCAGCAGTGATAAGGCGATCAAGCTCAATAACGTTACAGCTAAAACGCCGCCTTCTTCTGGGCGAAGCATCTCATGAACACCAACCTGGCCTCCAAAGAAGACTTTATTCACTACCATTATAAAAAATAACAGCAGTGTAAGAGAAAATGACCACATCATTAACTTGCGTACTAATCCCTTGTAACGTCCTAGCCACACGCTTTGTTCCTGCATCTCGCCCACCAATTTTCTGTAAATATTTATTGATAAATATAATGAATAAAAAACATAAAAATAAGGAGCGGTTTTAAGTATCGAAAAAACCGCTCCTCTTAAGATTTTTTAGGACTTACTTGGCAATCAAACCAAGCTGACCTAAATATTCACGGTGACTAGCAACTAGAGCAGCTGCTTCTGGTGTCTTTGCTGCCCAGCCATTCCATGCTTCTTGTGCAATCTCTCTGAACTTTGAGCGATCTGCTTCTGACCAATCATGAAGCGTTACACCTTTTGCCTTCAGCATAACAACAGCTTCAGCATTCTTCTTTTCATTTTGAAGTGCTGCATGCATTGAAACTTTTTGCATAGCAGTTTCCATGATACGGCGCTGTGACTCTGTAAGACCATCCCAAACAGCTTTGTTACAAGCTAGGTGGTCAGCCGGCATAGAGTGGAAGCCAGGGTATGTTGCATGGCTTACAAGGTCATAAAGACCTAAGCCGACATTGTTAGCCAAGCTAGATGCGTCAGCACCGTCGATGATGCCTGTTTCTAAAGCGGTAAAGATTTCAGTGAAATCCATCACGATAGGTGATGCGCCAAGACCTGTGAAAATTTCAGTTTCTAGACCTGGAGGCGAACGGAACTTCCAATTTTTTAAATCTTCAAAACCTCTGATAGGCTTAGAAGAAGATAGGCTTTCATGACCAAATACTGTCCAACCAATTAGCTGCATGCCATAATTGTTGTACAGTTCCTGAGCTGCTGCATAACCATCGCCATAATATAGCCAGCTATACTGCTGCCAAGCTGTGTCATACCCACCCATTACGTCTCCAACAAACTGGAATGCAGGGTTCTTACCTGTCTGGTAAGCGCCGCCAGTCATGTCACAGTCAAGGATACCATTTGCTGCGGCATCGAAAGTCTCAACTGAGCCAACAACTGATGATGAATAGAACATTTCGATGTCGAGCGAGCCATTTGACATCGTCTCAACGTCGTCTTCCCAGATTTTGTAAAGTATGCCAGCAGGTGAATCAGCACCTTGGTGCGTTTGTATACGCAGCGTTGTTGCTGCTGATGCAGGAAGAGCCACAGCAGCAAGTGCTACAGCTGAAACTGCTAAATTTAAGAATTTCATTATTTTCTCCATGTGTTTGATTAGAAGTGGTCACATCAAAACATGAGCAACCCCCCCCCTCAGTGGAACTGATTAGACAGCCAAGAGGTAAAGTCTGTCTAGTAAAA
>DGJU01000037.1:1898-18676 GCA_002387605.1 Alphaproteobacteria bacterium UBA4588
TGCTAGCCTAAAGGATAGAACTAAAACGAGCTAAATGAGGCAGCATTTAAGGGGCTGATAGTGGAATAAAGGGGGGACGGGGTGAGGGCTGATCTCTGCCGTCTCACGCGCAAAATAATGTCAGTTTTTTATGATGTTATCTGCAGGAATATGTCGTAATGCCGAATCGAATCACGCCATGGTAGTCAATAATTACGCAATGATTACTAATATTTGCTGTTAAGCGGCCCAGCATCGAAAATGTGAGGCGACGTAATTGAATAGTTAATCATAGCCCCACTCGTTATTTTTGTTTTATTATGGAAGACATCAGCGCTCGCAAGGGTCGTTGTTAGCTGCTGCAGTAAAAAGGAATATTATTATGGTGAAAATTGAATGCGTTGTGGATGTGCCGTCTCGGATAGGGGAGAGCCCGGTCTGGGATAGTCGCACTCAGACGCTGTTATGGGTTGATATCCCGGTCGGTATCATCCACCGCTTTACTCCGGCTGATGGTAAACATCAGCAGATAGAGCATGGCGAGAAAATCGGAAGTTTTGCGCTGCGTGAGAATGGCGGGCTATTGATTGCTGGCGATAGTGGGTTGCAGACATTTGATCTTGAAACAGGCGCCCGCACTATTCTGCATCACCCAGAACCGGACATGACCATGAACCGGTTTAATGACGGTGTTACTGATAATCAGGGGCGTTTTTGGGTTGGCACCATGAATGATAATAAGGATGTCCGCGGCACAGCACCGGAACCAACGGGCCGGTTTTACCGCTTTGATCCCGACGGCACCTGTATGCCGTGGAAAGATAATATTTATACGCCCAACGGCATGACCTTCTCGCCGGATGGCAAACGGATGTATTTTGCTGACTCATTTCCCGAGCGCCGTACCATCTGGATGTGTGACTATGATACAGACACTGGCACACCTATATCAGATCCAGCTGTCTTTTTTGATACGCACGCGATTGCCGGTCGGCCGGATGGCGCATGTGTTGATGCTGAGGGCTGTTACTGGATGGCGGGTGTTGGCGGCTGGCAGATTGTCAGGATTACACCGCAAGGTGTGGTAGATAGAATTATTGAAATGCCGGTTGAAAAACCAACGAAACCGATTTTTGGTGGGCCAAATCTGGATGTTATGTATATTACATCTCTTGTTCAGGGGCTGAGCGAGGCTGACCGTGCCACACAGCCATTAGCGGGCGGTGTTTTTGCTATCACAGGACTAGGTGTTGGCGGGCTTGATCATGTCCGGTTTGCAGGTTAGTGCCGGTTAAATAAGGAAAGATAAAAATGTTAAAACGACTATTAATAACGGGGGCTGCTGGCGGTATCGGGCAGGAAATGCGCAAACGGCTGAGCCACATGGCCGAGATTATTCGGGTCTCAGACAAAGCAGCTCTGGGGGATGCGCGTCCCAATGAAGAGGTGATGGAATGCAATCTTGCAGATAAGGATGCTGTCTTTAAGCTGGTTGAGGGCTGCGATGGTATTTTGCATCTTGGCGGGATTTCTATCGAAGATAGCTGGACACCTATTAAGGACGGAAATATTGATGGCATTGTGAATCTCTATGAAGCGGCGCGCCTGTTGGGCCAGCCGCGGATAATTTTTGCCAGCACAAATCATACTGTTGGGTTTTACCGTCAGAATGAGCGCATTGATTCAAAAGTCTACCCTCAGCCCGATAGTCTTTATGGTGCATCAAAGGTGTTTGGCGAGGCGATTGCCAATGTCTATCATAGTAAATTTGGCATAGAGACAGCCATTGTTAGAATAGGCTCCTGCTTTCCTGAACCGCAAACGCATCGGCAGCTGTCACTCTGGCTAAGCTATCGTGATTTTGTATCTCTGGTTGAGTGTGTTTTCCGGGCGCCACGTCTTGGCTGCCCCATCATTTATGGCGTGTCGAACAATGATAGCACGTGGTGGGATAACCGGCATGTTGACTATCTTGGCTGGGCGCCAAAAGATAATGCTGAGACATTCCGCACGCAACTTGATGCCACATTACCGCGCCCCGGCAGAGATGCGCCGGATGCTATCTATCAGGGCGGTGTATTTACCGCTGATGGCATTCACGAAGAATAAAACCCATATGCGTTAGCTCCGGGCTGAATAGACTAGCTCTCTATAGCTCGGGATTAGCGTTTTTCGATTTCCATAATGGCGTGAATATAATCCATCGCATGTCCATCAGGATTCGCGGCGACCTCGGCTTCATAACTGCCATAAAATGCATCAATAATCGCAGCTTTTTCCTCATGCGAGCGATGGCTATTGAGGGCTGAGCTAAAGACTGTTTCAGACCAGCTCCGCATTGTCGGAATAAGCGAGGCGGCAAATTCAGCAGAGCTCATCGCCCCATGCGAGTCCAGAAAGGCTTTGCGGTACGGGCAGGGCGTAAGGTGGGTCCGGATATTATTCAGTTTTAGGCCAGCTTGCCGAACAGCGCCATTTGCATCATCAAAGGGGGCTGTGAATTCATCAACTGTGCGGTAATGCTGAACAAAGGTTGCGCGCTCAAATTCTTCTGAGGTTATTGTGCCAGCCTCAAGATGGGCACGCCAGTGAGCCGTAAATTGGTCAAACATCGACTGACCGCCTGTATGGCCAAGATAGCGGCCTTGCTCATCAATGCCGAAATTCAGAATAATGAAGCGTCCGCCTGTCCGCATTTCAGCAGCTCGTGCCAGCAGAATTGCCTCCCAGTCAGATGCAGCTTGTGCAGCAAAGGCAGCCCGTTCTGGTGCTGATGCGCCGACCATATGGACATGGTCTTTAATCTCGCATGGTTTTTGCGAGACGTAATGCATTGCTGTTGCAGAAAAGCCAATAGACAAGCTGTTATTGGCCATGAGCTGGCGATGAAAGCCTGTACCACAGCCATGTACAAAAACATCTTTATGTTGGCTCTGATAAGCATCATCCGGATTGCCTTCCATGCCTTGCATTGTTCTAAACAATGTCGAGAAATCGTTGGATGGCAGGTCGGTGTAAAGAATTTCAATCGGACGGTTATCGCCGCTGGCCCTAAGACCAGCTACCAGATGCGACCAGAGAGCTGCGCTTGTCCCGCCATCTGCGGCGCCAAAATCAGCAAATCGAAG
This sequence comes from Alphaproteobacteria bacterium UBA4588, assembly GCA_002387605.1. GTDB lineage: Bacteria > Pseudomonadota > Alphaproteobacteria > Puniceispirillales > Puniceispirillaceae > UBA4588. The sequence continues at coordinate 5,006 of DGJU01000037.1, forward strand.
AGTGTCAGCGTCAGGTAGCGCAGCCAGTGCCTGCTGCATCAGCGGAAGGGTGTTATCGATGGCGTGTTTTGCGCCTGCTGTGCGCTGTGAGTAATAGCCACTATCTCGCATTGAAAGGACAGCCTGCATATTTAACTGTGATGAATTATCTGACCCTGAAGGGCTTTGTTTCGTCATTTTCCGCACTCCTCATAATCGCGCTACGATAAAACCGTTACATAAAAAAAGGGAGACAGCAAACAACAGATTCATTGCCTATTACGAATGCCTAATGTTCATCTCGCAAAGTGCGCCGCATAATTTTACCTGTAGCGGTTAATGGCAGGCTGTCGCGCCATTCGATAATGCGCGGCGCAAGATGCGGTGAGAGACGCTCTTTTACCTGCAAAATAAGGGCCTCTCCCAAGGATTGTCTCTCGGCATAACAAAGCGTTTTATCCTGTAATACCAAGATAGCTTTGATAGCCTCGGTGCGCTCTGGGCATGGCACGCCAATGATGGCCGCCATTAAGATTTGTGGATGAGACATCAGACAATTTTCGATCTCAGTTGGTCCAATGCGGTAGCCTGACGAGGTGATGATATCATCATCGCGTGCGACAAACCGGAAATAGCCTTCTGTGTCACAGATCCCTAAATCGCCAGTTTTCAGATACCCGTTGATAAATTTTGCCGCTGTCTGTTCTGCGCGCCCCCAGTAATGCAGAAACATCACCGGGTGAGGGCTTTTTACGCCAATTTCCCCTACAGTTCCGGCAGGAAGCGGATGGCCATCTTGGTCAATGATATGGATGATGTGCCCCGGGATAGGCCGTCCCATCATTAGGGCCGGAGTTGCCTCAACAGACCGGCAACTGCCAATAACAAGATTGCATTCGGTCTGCCCATAGATTTCATTTATTGTAATGCCGAATGTCTGGCGGCCCCAGTCTAGTAATTCTTCGCCAAGGGCTTCGCCACCCGAAATAATAGACCGGACCGAAACATGTTCTGGAACGGGTGCGGCGCGCATGAGTTTTAGGGCTGTTGGCGGCAGAAACATCACGCCGATTTCCTGCAATCTAACAAGCTCCCATGCGGCTTCGGGGTCAAATTTTCGCAGAGCACAGCTCACCAGAGGCACCCCAAAATATAGACAAGGCAGAGCAAGGTCCATCATCCCGCCAATCCAGGCCCAATCAGCAGGCGTCCAGCCCTTATCATCGGGATGGGGGAAGCTATCATAACCACATTCAAGTGAGGGCAAATGGCCAAGTAAAATCCGGTGGGCATGCAAGGCCCCTTTTGGCGCGCCAGTGGTGCCAGAGGTATAAATCATTATCGCAGGCTCATCAGCCAGACTATCATTGCGCATCATCTGCGTTGGCGCCTGTTGTTTGATGTCATCCCAGAACGAGCGCAGATGAGAGGCAGATGGGGGCGTTGCCTCAACACACCAGATAGCGGTGAGGTCGGGCAGTCTATCGGCAATTTCATCAAGTTTTTTTATGTTTTCTGCATCTGTTACGATAAGACGCGCCCCTGAATCTGAAAGTCGGTAGGCAAGGGCATCAGGCCCGAACAGAACAAAAAGAGGCACTAATATCGCACCCAGCCGTGCGGCAGCCAGATGCATCAGAATAACAGCTGGGCTTTGCGGGAGCATGACAGCTATCCTGTCACCTTTGCTAATCCCGTATTCTCTAAATAGATGGGCAAGTCTGTTTGAATAGTCTGCCAACGCGCCATATGACCAGCTTTCAGCTGCCTGAAAACCTGCTTGGTTCACCGGAACATGAATCAGTGCGCGCTTTTCTGGGCAAGTGTCTGCCCATTTATCACAGATAGCCTCAGCAATATTAAACCGTTCTGGCACCTGCCAGTCAAATGGGGCAAGTGATACCTGCCCGTCTGGCGTACGCGGTAAAATAGGCGGCGCAGATGGCAGGCCAGCTATGCCGGGGCTGGTCTTCAAAATATTATCCTTTTTGTGGCTGGTCATGGGGCGGGTAGCTTGCAAAGTCGGAGGCTTGCGCTGTCTGTTCAGCAAACCGTGCATGATATTCATCGGCAAGAGTATCAATCAGACTGGCAACAGGCTCAACAGAGCTGATAGTGCCAACGCCTTGCCCTGCAGACCAGATATCACGCCATGGCGTGATATCATTCGTCTCGCCATCACGGGCATCACTTAATTCTTTATTGATATCAAGCGCGCCATGCTCTTTTAGAGATGTAATATCAATACCGACAGCATTCAGACTCTGCGTCATGAAGCTGGCATTTACGCCGGTAATCGTATCTGTCAGGACAATGTCGCTTGCTTCGGCATCAACAATCATATTTTTGTAATCATCTTGGGACAAGCTTTCCTCGGTTGCGATAAAGCGTGTTCCCATATAGGCAAAATCAGCTCCCATCATCTGGGCTGCTGCAATATCGCCGCCGGAGCTAAGAGAGCCAGAGAGAAGAATAGTGACATCAAATTCCTGTTTAATTTCATTTACCAGCCCGAACGGGTTTGCTTGTCCTGTATGACCACCTGCCCCTGCTGCAACCGCAATCAGACCATCAACACCAGCACCAACAGCCTTGCGGGCATGGCGCATATTAATGACGTCATGAAAAACAATGCCGCCATAGTGATGAACTTCTTCGATAAGGTCACTTACCGCGCCAAGCGATGTGATGACGAGCGGCACTTTATATTTTGCTACCATCGCAAGCTCATCTTTGAGAATCTCATTTGATTTATGCACAATCAGATTAACCCCGAACGGGGCTGCTTTGCGCCCTGTCTCGGCCTCAAAAGCAGCAAGCTCACTTGTGATTGTATCAAGCCATGCATCCAGCCCCTCAATGGTTCGCTGGTTCTTGGCAGGAAAGGTGCCAACAATACCAGCCTTGCAACAGGCAATCACAAGCTCAGGACCTGATGAGAGAAACATTGGTGCTGCGATGAGCGGCAGGCGCAATCGGTTATCAAACAAAGAAGGTATCGTCATTTTTTATCAGGTCCTAAAACTATATCTGAGGCAAATCTGTAGAAACGTAATTATAGGGCAGAGATTACAGGCCTTCGACAATTAATACTGTGCCGTCAGAATTATCCCGCCGTATTTTTTTAACAGGGGCATATTCATCAGAATTGATAAAACCGAGTGCCGATTCCTTATCGGGGAAGCGGACCATAACCATGCGTGTGGGTGTCCAGAGGTCATTTTCCAACACTTCATGAGCGCCGCCACGCACCAGATACTCGCCGCCAAATTTTGAGATAATTGGGGTGACTTGTGATTTGTAAATTTCGTAAGCATCCAAATCATGAATATCAACATCAACAATCATATAAATAGCCATAAACTCATCTCCTTATTTGAATGGGCGCGTTGCCACATAATAATGTGCACGCTTAGCAAATCACAGACAGATGAGGGACTGCAAGCATGTAACAGCTAAATAAGCGATAAGGGGGTCGCTTTTTACCATTTGATGTCTCCATCTCTACCAATCATAATGTAAAGTTGCTTCACCTCATCGTAATACGTTAAGACTATGAAGAGGCGATAGAGGCGTATGTTATCGTTTTGGAGATAATCAGGCTCATGTCACAGACATCTGTATTAATTGCCCCGCATGAAACCGACAAACTGTTATTTGACAGGGAGCTAAGCTGGCTTTCGTTTAATGAACGTGTTCTTGCAACGGCCCATGATGAGACAATTCCGCTGGGCGAGCAGCTGCGGTTTGTGTCTATCTCATCAGATAATCTCGATGAATTTTATATGGTGCGGCTGGCGGGCATGCTGCAGCTTTCGGCGCGCGGGTTTCGTACATTACCTGAAACAGATGATCGGCTTGATGAGGCCCTGAAGCGTACGTCAGACGCTGCTAATCACCTCCGCCGTCAGCAAGATGACGGCCTTGCCATTATCCTTAAAAAATTATCATCATCAGGCCTTGCTCTGTTGTCACCTGACCAGATGTCAGAAGATGAGCAAGACTGGCTGCGTATCTGGTATTCTGAAAATATATTACCGTTACTGGCACCGACGACCCTTGATCCAGCTCACCCGTTTCCGTTTATTCATAACCGCGGTAAGGGTGTTCTCATCGACATGCTGACCCATGATGAAACAGCTGTGCGCGCGGTTATTCTGATGCCAGAAAACCTCGACCGGTTTATTCAATTACCAGGCGCTGTGCCGCGCTTTGTTGCGGTCGAAGCCGCTATTCTTGAATTTATTGATCTTATCTATCCAGGCTATCAGGTTGAGGCGTGGGGTATGTTCCGAGTTTTACGGGATTCAGAGATGGAAATAGATGATGAGGCAGAAGACCTTGTCAGTCAGTTTGAAAACGCCTTGCGGGCCCGTCGACGCGGTGATGTTGTCTCACTGGTTCTCTCAGAAACACTTGCTGGGTCTGCCAAGACATTTCTGATGCGTGAGATGTCGCTAACCCAAGACCAGATCTATATCGCATCGGGCTATGTTGGGATTGGTGATTTTTCCCAGATTATCGGAACACTTCCTAAATCAGAGCTATATTCCCCTTTTACCGCACGATTTCCGCAACGGGTACTCGATTTTAAGGGTGATTGTTTTGCCGCTATCCGGAACAAGGATATTCTTGTTCACCACCCTTATGAGAGTTTTGATGTTGTTGTTCGGTTCTTGCAACAGGCTGCAGCTGACCCAAATGTTCTTGCTATCCGTCAGACGCTTTACCGGACAACCCCAAAATCTCCGATTGCCATAGCCCTCATTGCGGCGGCTGAAGCTGGCAAATCTGTAACAGCGATTATTGAATTAAAGGCCCGGTTTGACGAAGAAAATAATATCCAGCTAGCGCGTAGTCTTGAGAGAGCTGGCGCTCATGTTGCCTATGGGCTTGGTGATTTAAAGGTACATTCTAAATTATCGATGGTCGTGCGCCGCGAAGAAGGTAAGCTTGTCTCCTATACCCATTGCGGCACAGGAAATTATCATCCCCAAACAGCCAAGACCTATACAGACCTCTCCTTTTTTACCTGCGATAAGGATATTTGCGAGGATGTGTGGCGCGTCTTTAATTTTTTAACCAGCCATGTTCAGCCAAAAGATCTGAAAAAACTTGTGATTTCACCGCATGACTCGCACCGATTTTTAATGAATATGGTCGATAAGGAAATTGCGAATGCCAAGGCTGGCAGGCCATCCGGCGTGCTGATTAAATGTAATGCGATTGTTGATGAACAGCTCATTAAAAAATTTTACGAAGCCTCGCAAGCTGGCGTGAAAATCCACCTTATCGTGCGCGGCATCTGCTGTTTGCGACCGAATGTTAAGGGGCTGAGTGAAACGATCACCGTGACCTCTATTGTCGGGCGGTATCTGGAACATGGCCGCATTTATGTTTTTGCAAATGGCGGCGAGATGATGGGTTCAGAAAATCTGATTTATATGGCGTCTGCTGACCTCATGCCGCGAAATTTATTCTACCGCGTTGAAACCTTTATTCCGTTGGAAAATGAAACGGTGCGCGCACAGGCTCTGGAACAGGTTATGGGTGCTGGATTGCGTGATACGCTAAATAGCTGGACATTGAATAGTGATGGGAGCTACAGCAAGGTAGAGTCGGGTGCTACGCCGTTTTCATCGCATCACTATTTTATGAAAAACCCAAGCCTGTCCGGTCAGGGCAGCTTGGCTGATAATATATTAAAAAAATAGGATGTTTTGATGAGCCCCGCTCTCCCGTTTGTTGCCAGAACACATCATTCAAAGCATGAGCCTATCGGCGTTATCGATATTGGATCAAATTCAATTCGGATGGTGATTTATCGGCGCTATGGACGCTATCCTCTGCCGCTTTTCAATGAACGGGTCACGGTAAAGCTAGGCGAGGGTCTTGACCAGAATGAGATGCTGAACCCTGATAAAATCGCGTTGGCGCTGTCAGCACTTCGCCGGTTTTCCCATATTATGAATGCTATGTCGCTAGAGCGAACGATTGTGGTCGCAACAGCAGCGGTGCGCCGGGCAAAAAATGCTGCAGCTTTCACAGTGCCTGCCGCGGCGATAATAGGCGCGCCGGTCATGGTATTATCGGCGCAGGATGAAGCCCGCCTTGTAACCCTTGGCCTCACTGCCAATATGCCAAATATCTCTGGTCTGGTGGCTGACCTTGGTGGCGGCTCACTTGAACTTGTTCTGGTAGAAGACGGGCAGGTTCAGAAATCAATCAGTCTTAATATGGGACATTTATCTACCCGAACGGCACCTGAAGTCGCTGCTTTACTTCAGTCAGTTGACTGGCTTGATGAGGCGGTAGGGGCAACTCTTTACGGGATTGGTGGCAGTTTCCGTGCGCTCGGGTCTGCTTATGTAAAGCGCAGTAATTATCCGTTATTTTTGCTGCATGGGCTTGAGCTAACTATCCCGACGGTTTTGGATATTCTCACCTCGCTTCAGGGGGATAACCCAGAGCTTCAGGGCATACCTGCTGGGCGGCGCGATAGTATTGGCATGGCAGCTGAAATTATGGCGGCTCTTATCCAGCTCTCTGGTGTCTCACAGCTAGCCATCAGCGGGACATCGGTTCGCGATGGACTGGTTGCTGATATGGATGCTGGCATGAATTCTGGACTTAGTCCAAAAAAGGACCCGCTGCTTTCAGCTTGCACAGAAATTGCCAATCATAGCCAGCGCTTTGATGGGCTGAACGATGTTCTGACAAACTGCTTGTCGCCGCTTGCTTGCCTGCTAGATATCTCAGACTCGCAGCGCTTATTAAAGGCGGCTTGTCTGCTATCTGATATCTCATGGAATGAGCCGTCTGAGTTGCGCGGCGCTGTGGCAGCAGACAGAATTCTGGCGCTGCCCTTATTCAGCCTATCGCACAAAGAGCGGGCATGGTTGGCGAAGGTTGTTTATCACCGCTATGTCGGGGTGAAGGAAAATAAACCAACACTGCCTGTGTTTAACAAGCTGCTTACGCCGCAAGAAGCCAAAGGGGCATTAGCCCTTGGCCTCGGATTGCGGTTTGCCCTGATTTACTGCGCAGGTGTTCCCGAATATCTAAATGCAATCCAGTTTGATGTCAGCGATAAGACACTGCATTATGACGTTACTGCCGATGGCTTGCCGCTGTTTGATGAGCATTCTGAGCGCCGCCTTGAAGTGTTTGCAAAAGCCTGCGATAGGACGCTCACACGCCGCGGCTAACCCACGTTCTAATAAGAAGCCCAATAGTCTGGCTGTTCCGGCTCATTAATAGCCAAGCGCGCAGCCATCTTTGCGCGGGTCAGAGCCTGCAATAAGCTGATTAGTTTCCTCATCAATCCAGATAGCTTGTGAGCCGCCAATCGGTTTTTTCGCCCGGACAATATTATGCCCCATAGCACGTAGCGTCTCGATCATTTCGTCTGAAAAGGGTGTTTCAACTTCTACTTCATCTGAAAACGGGTCTGGGAAAAACCGCGCTAAATCCTGTGCTTCCTGAATATCCATCCCGAAATCAAGCATGCGGGTTAGCAGCTGCATGTGACCGAAAGCTTGATATTCACCGCCCATGACACCAAATGGCATGACTGTCTTACCGTTCTTTTTTACCATGCCGGGGATGATGGTATGCATAGGACGCTTGCCGCCTTCTATGCTGTTTGGATGTGATGGGTCCAGAACAAAGCCCATACCGCGGCAATGCAGCAGGATGCCAGATTTCGGCGCAACACGCCCCGACCCAAAGGTATGATAAACAGTATTGATAAGAGAACAGGCGTTTCTGTCCTTATCAACAACTGAAATATAAACAGTGCTTTTATGGTCAGGTAGCTCTGATGGTGGCAGGTCTGCAAATGCCGCTGCCGGGTCAATCTGGGCCCGCACTTTATCGGCATAAGCAGGGTCCAGTATTTCATCCACCGGAACAGCGCTAAAGGCCGGGTCAGCGAGATAGGCTGACCTGTCCCGATAGGCAAGTCTGCCGGCTTCAATCTCATGATGTATCCGTGAGATGCTAAGAGGGCCGTCGCTCACATCCATGCCAGCTGCCATATTAAGAAGCAGAAGTGCTATCATACCCTGACCATTTGGCGGGCATTCAAAAATATCATAGCCGCGGAAGTTCGTTGAAATAGGCGTGACATAATCTGCCCGTGCCATGGCTAAATCATCGGCTGTGTGCAGGCCGCCTAATCCATTCAGCTTGGCGAGCAGGTCATCAGCAACCCAGCCCTCATAAAACCCTGCACGGCCTTTTTCAGCAATTTCGCGCAATGTTTTAGCAAGCGCAGGCTGGCGCAAAATCTCACCCATCTGATAGGTTTGTCCGGCCTTCAAAAAGACATCTGAGGCGTCAGCATCGCCTTTCAGAAGAGCAAGACAGCCTGCAAAATCAAAGGCTGAGCGTTGCGCCACGGGAAAGCCATCATCTGCGTAGCCAATGGCTGGCTGGAGTAAATCAGCAAGCGGCATCGTGCCGTAGTCACGGTTTAACTGAACCCATGCATCAACAGCTGTTGGGACGGTGACAGAATGCGCAGATTGCTGTTCAATTTTTGTTATGCCTTGAGAGAGCAGGAGTTCGGTGTTGAGGGCTTGCGGTGCCCTGCCAGACCCGTTTATCGCAATAATGTCTGGGCTGTCTGCTGGTGCATAAAGGCAGAAACAGTCCCCGCCAATGCCGGTTGACGCTGGTTCAACAACAGCTTGAACAGCGCAGGCTGCCAGCGCTGCATCCATCGCATTGCCGCCATCTTTTAAGACAGTTAAGGCAGCAGATGTCGATAATGGCTGGGAGGTGCTAACCATGCCGTTTGATGTAATGACAGGGGACCTGCCAGGCAATTGAAGGTCGCGCATGATAATTCTCCTTACCAATAATAAACTGAGCTCTGACGTTATCCTATTTTCGGGCTAATTCAATAGAAGAATGACGCCTATTTTACGCCTCGGATAAGAAGGCATAAAAAGCATCCAGAAACACATCAGGAGCTTCTTCGGCAATAAAGTGACCGCTTGGTGTTGCAGACCCCCTGACATTTTCAGCTACCTTCTGCCATTCGGCGACAACATCATAGGTCTTGCCAACAAATCCTTTATCACCCCAAAGCGCTAATACCGGCATGATAAGCTTTTTGTCGGCATCATCTGCATCATGGATAAGATCGATAGTAGCCGCCGCCCGGTAATCTTCACAGGATGCATGAATGGTTTCAGGCGTAAAACAGCGCAGGTAATCAGCAAGCGCGTCGGGGGTATGTGCATCCGAATGATATCCCCATGAGCCAATCTTATGCCGGAGGTAATATTCTGGATCGCCGCCAATCAGTGTTTCAGGCAGGGGCGCTGGCTGGATTAAGAAAAACCAGTGATAATAGGCCCGTGCAAAAGCCATATCTGTGGCGGCATACATATTTGCTGTCGGGGCGATATCCAGTACGGTGAGGGTCTGGACATGTGCCGCATGGTCCCGCGCTAGTCTATGCGACACCCGGCCGCCTCTGTCATGGCCGACCAGATGGAAGGTTTTATGCCCAAGATAATCCATTAGCTGCGCCATATCAGAGGCCATAGCGCGCTTTGAATAGGGCGCATGCGAGCTATCTGTTGGCGGTTTACCACTATCGCCATAGCCGCGGAGGTCAGCCATCACCACGGTAAAATCTTCGGCTAGCCTATCGGCAACCAGATGCCACATGAACATTGTTTGAGGATAGCCATGCAGCAATAAGAGCGGTGGTCCGGACCCAGCCGTGCGATAGGCAATTATGGTATCTCGTGTTGTGTATGTCTTTTTGATAAACTGTTCAAGATTAGGCATGGCTTGCATCCTGTCTGATCATATCGGCAGCTTTTTCGGCAATCATAATCGTTGGTGCATTTGTATTGCCTGATACAAGCTCAGGCATAATAGACGCATCAACAACACGTATGCCCTCTAGACCATATACCCGCAATCGCTCATCGACAACATCGAAGGCATCCGGGTTCGGGCCCATTCGGCAGGTTGAGACAGGATGATAGAGGGTAACGCCGGATGCGCGTGCATAGGCCAGAAGTTCAGCGTCTGAGGCATATTCCAATCCCGGTTTCGTTTCCTGTTCAACCAGATCCGACAATGCCGGACTCTGCATAATCTGGCGCGCAATTTTGATGCCGGCAACATGGATATGACAATCCTGCTCGTCTGCTAAATAATGAGGCTGAATAGCGGGAGCATCATGGCTGTTGGCACTTTTTATATGCACATAGCCACGGCTGAGAGGCCGCAACTGGCAGGGCCCGATTGTCAGGCCCGGGAAACGGTCAAAGACACGTTTTGCCGGATTTTCAAAGCTGGCATTTGCAATGTGATATTGGATATCAGGGGTTTCAAGACCTGGGTCGCTTTTCACAAAACCGCCAAGGATGCCGGCAGGCAGGGATAAAATCCCGCGCCGCGTTAGCCCAAATTTCAGAATCTCCCATGCAAGCGGAAGCCCATGTGCCTTGTTGTTCAAAGACAGGTTTAGTTTCAGCTTCCAAGACAGGCGCGAGATATAATGGTCTGACAGATTTTCGCCAACCCCCTTCAAAGCGTGTCGTACTGGAATACCATGTGCCTTCACAATATCGGGATTGCCCACACCAGATAGCTCTAATATTTGCGGCGACTGGATAGCGCCGGCAGATAAAATGACCTCGCGCGTGGCAAGAATTTGTTGCTGCCGACCACGATAAAGACAATGAACGCCCGTAACTTTTTTTGTATTTTCAGAATCAAACAGTAATTCTGTGACATGAGCACCTGTAATGATTGTCAGGTTCGCTCGCCCCTTTATCGGGTCCAGATAAGCCTTTTTGGTTGAGTGCCGAAGCCCTGATTTCTGCGTCACCTGATAGTAACCAAAGCCTTCTTGTGAGGCGCCATTAAAGTCTGAATTTCTGGGATAACCGCAGGCTTCTGCTGCATCGGTAATTCTGTCGAGCGCAACATATTGAGAGCGAATATCCGATACATTCAAAAATCCACCTGTACCGTGATACTCATCGCTTAACTGCCCGTCTGCTCCCCAGCCCGGCCGGTTATTCAAGGCCTCTGCATGTTCGGCGCGTTTGAAGTAAGGCAGCACATCTGCATAGGACCAGCCAGCATTACCGCGCTGGGCCCAGATATTATAGTCTTCTGCTTGCCCGCGGACATATAGCATGGCGTTAATCGCAGAAGATCCGCCAATGACTTTGCCACGGGGCATATCAATTTTCCTGTCCGCTGTTCCGGGCACAGGGTCTGTTTTAAACATCCAGTTAATAGCAGGATTTACCATCGTCTTTATATAGCCGGCAGGAATATGGATTAGCGGGTTTGTATCACGCCCGCCTGCCTCTATGAGCAGCACAGTCACATCGGGTCTTTCGCTCAATCTTGCTGCAAGGGTGCAGCCGGCTGAGCCCGCTCCTACAATCACATAATCAGCTTTCATAACCATAATAAAATCTGCCTAAATATATTCATGACAGTGCTCGATAATCAGCACTTCAGGGTGGGGGTGATGCCTCAATCAGGCAGGGTTAAACAGGACAAATAGAGGCAAGTAGCGTTTGCATTTTATCGTCTTTCTGGCGCGCGGCAACCTCTGCCTCTTCCTGACTGACGGCACGAAAGCGAAGGGATAGGCCAGGTCTCATCCGAGCCAGCGGCGCAAGGTCAGCAGAAATGACGGTTGCCATTTTGGTATAGCCACCTGTTGTCTGATGGTCGCGCATCATAATAATGGGCTGCCCGTCCCCTGGCACCTGAATAGAGCCGCAGACAATACCGTCCGACAGAATATCAGCAGATGTCTTATGGCTCAGGGCAGGCCCTGCCAGCCGAAACCCCATCCGGTTTAGCTGCGGTGTAATCGCCCATTCGCTGGTAAAAAACAAATGATGCGCCTCAGCTGTAAACCAGACATCTTGCGGCCCTGTTACGCATCTTATTATCTCGCTTTTCTCAAAGATAGTTATATCGGAAAGCATCAGCGGTGCCAGCGATAAGGCTGCGGCTGGACCTAGTGGTAAGATATCACCATCTGCAAGCAACCGCCCATCTAGGCCACCCAGTTTTGCATTCGCCGATGTAGCAACAGAGCCATAAAGCGGTGGTAAGTCAAACCCGCCTTCAATGGCAATGATGACAGTATTGGCATGACGAAGCGGCGGCACAAAGAGCTCTGCTCCAGCATCAAGGCAGGCAGACTGGCCGGAGGGAAGCTGTGTTTCTTCGCCATTTTTTGCGCGGATAACTGCATGATCTGCTGTGCTTCCTGCGAGCGATACCATGCGCGGTTCGCTCACGAAAAGACGGGTGCCGCCCATGAATAATTCTAGTGCGCCAGCATTCTCTTCATTGCCGACAAGATGATTGGCAATCCGCAAGGCGTCCCTATCCATAGCGCCGCCTTCCAGAACGCCCAGAGCCTGCTGGCCGGTACGGCCCTTATCCTGAATGCTGCTATAGGGGCCGGCTGTTATGAGGGTGAGCGTGCTCATATGTCTGATGCCTTTTTTATATCGGTTTGGCCTATCATCTCTGGCCGGTCATTTCTGGGCTAAGGGGCATAGCGCCGCCCTCTGTTGCTTGTTTCAGACGGGTAAATTCGGCTTCATCAATCTGAAAGAATTTTACCCTATCGCCGGGGCGAAACATAATTGGCTCGGCGCGTGCTGGATCGAATAAGGGGACAGGCATTTTGCCAATCAGGTTCCAGCCGCCTGGACTATCAAGCGGGTAGATGGTTGTCTGTCCCATCGCAATCCCAACACTACCTTGGGGTACATGTGTGCGTGGCGCAGACCGCCGGGGAAGTGAAAGAGAGGCATCAACGCCGGTAAGATATCCACTGCCGGGCAGAAAGCCCATAATCGCAACTTCAAGCTCATTGGCAAGATGGCGGGTAATAACCTCAGCAGGGCTCAGCCCTGTTCGGCGTGCAACCTCTTCTAGGTCGGGGCCAACATCACTGCCATATAAAACAGGAAGGTGCCATCTGCGCCCCGAAGATGAGGGGGCATTTTTCTGGCTGCTCATCAGCAGACTTATCTGTGTTTTTAAGTGCTGGGCAGACGTCAGTAGCGGGTCATAATGGATAAGCAGGCTGGTCATCCCAGGCACAAGGTCTGTTATGCCGTCAATTTTCCCCGCCTCTTTCATTTCGGCAAGACAGGCACTAAGGCTGCGCGCCTGACGCAGTGCAGCAAGGCGCACATCATCATCAGGCAGAACATCTGTTGCAGCAGACGCAAAACCACAGAAATCAAGCAACAAGCCTGTATCACCGGCGGGTAGCCAGACAGCACTAGTCATTTGTTCTCCTCTCACCTATAAAAAAAGACTCTGGTTCTTGGGTAAAATAGCACAGCATAGATCAAAACTGATCGTGCGATATGGTCGAATATTAGGAAGTCTTAGCTATGAATAGCAAGCCTTAAACAACAAGAAATAATGGCAGAGGGGATATGATAAAATGGGCAAGTTCAATCTGAATGCAGATATGGCCGAAGGGTATGGCCCGTGGCAAATGGGAAATGATGACGGAATGCTTGATGTCATCGGCTCAGCGAACATCGCCTGCGGCTTTCATGCAGGTGATTATAATATTATGGGCGAAGTCATGCTGAAAGCCGCAGCTAAGGGTGTTGATATCGGCTCACATCCCGGATTTTATGACCTGCACGGGTTTGG
>DGJU01000037.1:18774-24191 GCA_002387605.1 Alphaproteobacteria bacterium UBA4588
CGGCTCTCACCGGAACAACAATTACCCATATCAAACCGCATGGCGCTATTAGCAATATGGCTTGCGCTGATGCAGGGCTCGCTGCTGCTATCATGCGCGGTATCAAGGCTGTTGCCCCCTCGCTTATCTTGCTGTCTCCTGCAAAAAGCGAGTTGATAAAAGAAGCCCGTAAAGCAGGGTTTGTTGTTGCAGAAGAGCTGTTTGCTGATCGCGCCTATATGCCAGATGGTCAGCTTGCACCGCGCTCACGGCCCGATGCCATGATCCATGATCCCGACGCATCGCTTGCACATGTAATGCGGATGTTTGCCGAAGGTGAAGTATTATGTGTTGATGGCTCTGTTATCGCGATGGAAGGCCAGTCTGTTTGTGTTCATGGCGATGGGCCAACCGCGCTCAAAACAGCCCAGCATATCAGGCAAGGACTAGAAGCGGCAGGATTTGAGATGTGTGGTCTGGATGAAATCTGTCGGGGGTCATAAACAGCCACTGCCAAAAAATCCGGCCCTACATAGCTAGATAACAAAACCTAGCCTATCTGACGGGTAAGCATATCAAGCCAGTTTTGTGAAAAAAGCCGGTGGAGAAGTGCGTCATCATAGCCTGCCTGCCGAAAGGCGTGCTCAAGGGCAGACATGCCTGTGCAGTCTCCAATTGCGTTTGGGATGCACGCCCCATCAAAATCGGAGCCAAGCGCAACACCGCCTTCACCGAGTGTTTCTATGAGCGCATCGCAATGCTGAACAAGTAATGCCAACGATGTATCCGGGTTTTTCTCGCCATCTGTGCGCAGATACCCCGTTGCAAAACACAAGCCGACAATCCCGCCACTTTCTGCTATCGCATCAAGCTGTCTGTCGGTCAGATTGCGCGGGCTAGGGCAGAGCCGATGAACATTCGAATGAGTGGCAACAAGCGGCTTGTCCGAGAGCTTGGCAATATCCCAAAAGCCTTTTTCATTCAGATGTGAAAGGTCCAGCATTATGCCATAGTGATTGCATGTTCTCACAAGCCTCTTTCCGGCATCGCTCAGCCCGTCCCCTTGGTCAGGAGATCCGGGGAACTGTAACGGCACCCCCTCGCCAAACAGATTAGGCCGTGACCAGAGCGGACCAAGCGAGCGAATGCCGCGCTGATACAGCATCTCTATCTCATGGCAGTCTGCGCTTATCATCTCAGCACCTTCGATATGAAGCACCATGGCAATTTTGCTGGCATCCTGTGCGGCTAAAATGTCAGATACTGTAAGGCATTTGGCAATATTATCACCAAAGCGGGCAACCATCTCATCAGCAAGCGCTAACATGTCAGCGCATATCACAGAGGCGTCTTCATAAGAAGGTGGCTGCCCCCCTGATAGCTCCTCACCTGCCGCGCTATTTGGGATAAATAGAGCAAAGAGGCCGCCGGTAAATCCAGCGGCAGACGCGCGGGTAAGATCAAGGTGACCATCAACTGATGCAAGGCCGCGCGCCATTGCACCGTCATGCGCTGGATCAGTGCCGCACTGCCACATCCGGTAAAGCAGGTCATTATGACCATCAAAGAGATGCATGACGTTAGTCCTTTATCTGCTGCAGGAGGGCTGCCATGGGGGGTGTCTGCGTCTTTGCAATACGAAGCGGCTTCATCATCTGCTGGGCTATCATGATATCGTGCTTCAGCCCGAATAAATAAGGATACCATTCCCGCTGCAGAGGTGATTTCCACTGCCAGAGGAGCTGGTCAATACCAGCTATATCGTCAGTTGTAACGGGATGTGTGCTTTGTGCCAGTGCATTGGAAAAGGCGGGCTTGTCAAAGAAATGGGCAAGGCGGAAAAAAGCATCCGGAATGCCGGCTGCTGTAATAATCTGCTTCCAGCTTGCCGGATTATCAGCCCCCGACATAATCTTCAATAACAGACTGTCGGTGTGTAAAAGCCCTGTGCCATTTAGCAAAATAGGGTCACTAAGACGCCGCCCCTCATAAGCCCCAACAAAAAGCCGGCGCGGACAATAATCATGGCAATAAAGATTATCCCAGATAATCAGCGGTTGGCGGAGCTGGCTGGCAAACCGGCCCAGTTGGTCATCCAGATTAACATTGCGTGCCACAATATGCTCGCCGCAGATAAGAACTGGCATATCATCTGGGAGCGCCTCAGTGAGGCCGCGGGCATACTCATCGGTAAACCGGCACGCCGCCTTGCTCAGCGGCTGACCGGTATCAAAGGCGGATAGGTCGGCCATTTCATCAGCATAAAGCCGGGGCACGAACATCACGCTGGCCCCGTGCGGAGCAATGTGACGGGCAAGGTCGTGCGCCAGTCTGCCGTGAGCCCGGCCTTCTTCGGCTGCGCCGCCTGCGAACATATCAGGTGTTTCTGGAATATCATCAAGCATCAGCACAATGCATTTTGCGCCGCTCGCAACAAGACTATCAGCCTTGGCGTTAAGCGCGGTTATATCGGCCTGCGGGTCATGCCAGCTGTAATCAAGGCCAGGAGCAATCCCGGCTGCAAGCGTAATATTATGGCCTTGTGCCTGAGCAGCAAAGGCAGAGAAATCGCGTTGCCAGTCAGATGGATAGGGGGTGCGCCAGTCAAACCGGTGATAGGGGTCTTCTTTGGGAGCGTAAAGATAGACATCCATACAAAGTGCCGCCATCTCAGCCAGCATGGATGAGCGGTCCTGCCAGTCAAAGAGCCGGCCGTAATATCCTTCTATATATCCACGCATTGCAGATGTGGATGCTTGCGGTTTTATCATCTACTCTCACTTATACTGGTCTGGCAGGCATGTTTTATAAAACCTGCTTCGCTGAAACAGGCTGATAGGCTAGAGTAACGCGAATTCACCCAAAGAGGTCAAGGCTGCAGGAGATAAATAGAATGAAGATTTTGGCGATTGGGGCGCACCCTGATGATATTGAGATTTTCATGTATGGCTGTCTGTCAGCATGTAAGGCGCGCGGTGATGATATCGCGCTTGCTGTTGCAACCGATGGTGCTGCTGGGACCGTACTATCTGGCAGTGATGGGCTTGCAGGCCAACGGGCCAAAGAAACCACAAAAGGGCTTGCTGATTTGGGTGTCCCTCAGCTGCTTGATTTGCCAGACGGTAAGCTGGCAGGAGCTGCTGGCGCTGATGCGCTGGTTGCAGCCCTGATTAATAGCGTCAGGCCTGATCTGATTATAACCCACGCGCCCGAAGATTATCACCCCGACCACCGTGCATTATCACACAATGTGACCGATGCTGCAGGGTTTATTTGTCCGGTTCTGTTTGCTGATACCCTAATGGGGACCGGGTTTATGCCAGATTTCTATGTTGATATTACGCCCTTTATAGAGGCAAAAATGTCTGCGATTGGCGCGCATCATAGCCAGCAACCTGAAAAATTTGCTGATGCAACACGCCTTCATAACAGGTTCCGCGCTGCACAATGCAATGCGCCGGACGGCCACTATGCCGAAGCTTATCGGTTTCAACCGCGCTTCCCCTTTAGCGATGTCCGCGCTCTCCTTCCGCCAGCACCGCCTCTGCGGGCTTTCTATGAGGCAGGGTCTGATACTCTTCTTTAAACGCTGTCTTGTGGCTGGGGCGCTTTGGCAATCACGCCGCAAATTTGGGGTGATGAGGCGCGTGTCGTCTGAGGGAATGTTGCGGGCAGGTTCGCGCATTTTCGTGCCGCCAAATACGCTATGAGCTCTGCTTCCATCATATCACTATCAAAGCCGGCCTCATCTGCTGTGATGCAGGTAATCCCTGCTGGCAGGTGGGCTTCTATTCTACGGCGTAAATAGCTGTTCTTTGTGCCGCCTCCTGATAGAATAAGCTGTGTGGGCGTAGCGCCGGACAGCTTAATATAAAGCTGGATAGCGCGGGCTGTCACTTCGGTAAGACTAGCAAGGGCATCTTCAGCTGGCGCAGTGGCAATGCGCGGGTCATCAAGCAGGTCAGCAAAGGTTGCCCGGTCAAGTGAGCGTGGCCCCTGCTTGCTAAAAAACGGGTGCTGCAGGGCGTGTTCAACAAAACTGTTATCTATTGTGCCAGTTGCGGCGCGCGCGCCATCCTTATCAAAGGATAAGCCGAGCCTTATTTGGCAATATTCATCAATCAGACCATTTGCAGGACCAATATCACAGCCCGTAAGCCGGTCCTGTTCAATCAGGCTAACATTGGCTACACCGCCCAGATTAAGAAACAGAACAGGCAGGCCAAGCCCTGCTTCAGTTGCAAGCATCTGATGATAAATAGGGGCAAGCGGCGCGCCTTCACCGCCAGCTTCCATATCGGCATGGCGGAAATCATAAATAGTATCAATGCCTGTCATCTGGGCCAGCATCCTACCATTACCAAGCTGAATGGTCCTGCGGGCGGCAGGATTGTGATAGACTGTTTGGCCATGAAAGCCGATGAGATCAATCGGCATATCTGTTTCAGCAGCAAGCGCTAGAACAGCGCTAGCATGGTCTTGGGTAATGGCGTTTATCAGCGCTTCACGCCGGTTTGGCTCAGCCAGCCAGCTGCTGGGGTCAGACCTTGCGGCAACAATGGCGCGCTGAATATCAGGCCGATAGGAAAAACTGCCCCGAATGCCGGTGCGTGTCGCCCCTATGCCGTCTGTGCTGATAATACAGGCATCAATCCCGTCAGCAGAGGTGCCCGACATCAGGCCAATAACAGTAAGAGGTGCAAGAAGCGAAGTTTGTGTCATCTTATCCATGGTTTGTTCATATTCAGGCTTTGCTGTCTATCGACAATCAGTTAGCGTTGGCGCATGAGCAAGAATAATGACACGATTATCACTGGAACAGAAGCGCGGCTTGATCAGTCTTGCTGGATAGATAGGCTTGGCGTCGATGCGGCATTATCTGTACAGCTCGAAAGTCAGGCAGGCGCCGCGCAGGCTGTTCAGCGCGCATTGCCAGATATTTTGACTGCCTGCCATGCGATGCATGATAGGCTGGCACATGCGCCAGCAGGCAGGCTGATTTATTCAGGAGCCGGGACTTCTGCGCGAATAGGTGTTCAAGATGGCGCTGAATTACTACCAACCTTTAACTGGCCGCAAGACCGCGTCGCTTTTATGATTGCCGGTGGCCGCAAAGCGCTGTTCGAAGCTGTTGAAAATGCTGAAGATGACACCGTAGCAGCCGAGGCAGCTTGTGACGCGCTAACGATTGGGCCAGATGATTGCCTGATTGCAGTCGGCGCAAGCGGGCGCACGCCTTATACCATTGCAACTGTTATCCGTGCCCGGCAGAAGGGCGCGCTAACGATCGGTATCAGCAATAATCCAGACACACGCCTGCTGAGTGTTGCTGACATATCTATCTGTCTTGATACAGGGGCTGAAGCGCTTGCTGGCTCGACCCGTCTTGCGGCCGGAACAGCTCAGAAAATCTGCCTTAACCTACTTTCCACTCAAGT
>DGJU01000019.1:0-870 GCA_002387605.1 Alphaproteobacteria bacterium UBA4588
ATATTTTCAAGCATGCTCACAAAAGAGACCTTCTGGCTCGGATCCAGAGGGGCACGCACCCTAACAGACCGGGCATCAAGGGGCACGGCAACGCCGCCACCAAAAATATCATTAATGGCCTCTGCCACCTGATTCGTAACCGAAAAATCTCCTTGATGAAGATTCAACACCAGATTGTCTGTTTCAAGGAAGGTTGTCTCAATAAGCCGCTCAACTGTTCCGCCGCCTGGTACACGCCCGACCGTCGGAATATTGACAATCAGTGACGAGCCATCCTTTCCTTCAATACCAAGACCGCCAACCAGCATATTACCTTGCGCAACAGCGTAGGTTTCACCATCAGCACCCAGAAGAGGTGTCATCAATAATGTGCCGCCGCGCAGAGATTTTGACTGCCCGAGCGTAGAAACTGTAACGTCAATACGCTGGCCGGGTTTGGAAAAAGCAGGAAGCTCAGCTGTAACAATGACAGCAGCTGAATTCTTACCGTTAAGGTCCAAAATTGAGGATGTGTTCATCCCAAGCTGACTGATAAGGGCCTGCATAGATTGAAGGGTCAATGTAGAGCTGCCATCGCCAGTGCCGGGCAAGCCAACAACAAGACCATAGCCAACAAGCTGGTTAGACCTAACACCGGCAATCGATGTCATATCTTTTAGCCGGTCGGCTTGCGCTTTTCCCATAGTCATAAAAGTAACTACAGCAATTAGGCAAAGATAGAGGAGCCTCATAATCATAGGTATCTCACTCCAGAGGTTAAAAAGGTGATACGGTGCGAAGAGCCCGACTTAACCAGCCCGGCTTTGAGCTATCGGCAAGTTGGCCTGCACCTGTGTAGCTAATCTGTGCATCTGCCAGAAGGTTTGATGA
>DGJU01000019.1:996-3650 GCA_002387605.1 Alphaproteobacteria bacterium UBA4588
AACACCCGGACAATGGTAACAGACAGACGGCCTGTCAGAGAGTTTGACTGGGCAGCATTTCCAGAACCACTAAATGAGCGTGTCGTCCCTGCGGCCATTGCGTTGCCAGCTTTCCCGTTGCCGAGCCCGCCAGTAATAATATTCGGTAGGACATCTGGCAGAGTAACATCAAAACTATCTGATTTTGCAGATGCAGCCGTCTGCGCTTTGGTTGCCGCAAATACTTCGTTGAAATCAACCGTCAGAATATCACCAACACGACGGGCGCGGCGGTCAGATGAAAATAGCCCGCCCTGCCCTGCTTGAAAAATAGAGCCTGACTTCTCGGACGTATTGGACATCATTTCAGCTGCAGGAAAGACAGGTTCGAAGAAACTGCTCTCGACATCCTCAACATATGTTGAACAGCCACCAAAAGCCAACAGGCCGGAAAGCATAAATACAGAAATTCGAGACGGAAAGAGCATTGTAAAGACATATCCCTTAGCAAAAGGTAAAGAGCGCCAGAAATTAAAGATTCTGAGAAATAAACCGCATCATTTCATCAACAGCTGTGATGGATTTTGAGCTCACCTCATAAGCGCGCTGGGTCTCGATCATATCAACGAGTTCCTGAACAACATTCACGTTTGAACCTTCAAGATTTCCCTGAATTAATTTGCCGAACCCTTCAGCAAATGGGTTGGCAACAATAGCCGGACCAGAAGCTGGTGTTTCAACAAGGAAGTTCTCACCAATTGGCTCAAGTCCCTGACGGTTAGCAAAATCTGCAAGTGTTAACTGACCGACTTCTTCAGCTGCCACCTGACCAGGTATCTGGACAGAAACGATGCCGTCCTGTGAGATATTGATCTGGGAAACACCCTCAGGAATCTGAATTTCTGGCTGAACAACATAACCGGACTGGGTTGTAATGGTTCCTTCAGCACTCCGGGCAAATGAGCCGTTACGCGTAAAACCAATTCTGCCGTCGGGCAACAAAACCTGAAAGAACCCAGACCCTTCTACCGCAAGGTCAAGAGCATTTTCTGTTGAGATCAGGCTGCCCTGGCTATGTACCTTTGATGTGTTGAGCAATCTGGTACCAGCACCAATGGCAAAGCCTGATGCAAGATTTGTATCTTCAGATGTCTGCTCACCAGATGGGCGAATAATCTGATATAATAGCGTTTCGAAATTGGCACGATCGGATTTAAATCCGTTCGTATTCACGTTCGCCAAATTGTTGGCGATGATCTGCATTTTTGTCTGCTGTGAATTAATACCGGTCTTGGCGACATGCATTGCGTAGGTAGACATGGTGTGAATACTCCGTGACGGAAATTGATTTCACACTTGGTATTGCAATGATTATGCCAGTTGGGTTTTTGACAGTCTAACTAGGGGGATTAGCCGTTAGGTAATTTTAGTAATGAGGCTGTACCCTCATCAAGTTGTGAGGCAATTTTAATCAGTTTCAAGTTCAACTCATAACTACGCTGATAGCTCATTGAGGCAACAAGTTCTTCAACAGAGCTCACGTTAGAAGCTTCAATAAAACCTTGTTTTACCTTCACATTTTGGTCAGCTTCAAGTGGCGATCCATCCGCATTGCGAATTTCGCCATCTTCTGTTTTGCGCAAATCCAGGCCTTCTCCAGACACTAATCCGATCGACCCGATAAGCTGGTTAACACCTGGCTCACCATTTAGTGGTTCGATAAGAAGATTACCATTTTCAGCTACGATAATTTTCCGGAAAGGCGGCACTTCAATAGGCTGAAGTGTTTCGCTCAAAATTTTGGCACCAATGCCATTAATCAGGAATCCGTCTGAAGAGACGGACATGTCACCACGGCGTGTCAGAGACGGCTCAAGGCCATTCCGTTGCGAAGCAAAATACCCTTCACCATCAATTGCAAGGTCAGTTGCCTGGCCTGTAGACGTCAAGCGGCCTTGTTGAGAGTCAAACGCGCCGCTTCCGGTTGTGATAGCAAAGGCACGGCTATCCATCTGGTTTTCCGCCTCAAGAAAGGCAGAACCAAAACTATCATAGACATCGCGGCGGAAGCCCGTCACATTCGCATTAGCAAGGTTCTGGGCACTCACAGCCTGTTTGCGTAACGCGATATCAAGCGTATTCAGCGACATATGGATCATTTTATCCATAACAATATATCTCCTTTCGCGTTACTTCTTTTCAGCAGCTAAACATATCATCAGTTGCCTGACTTACGTCTGGCCAGATTACATCCGGATATTAATGATTGTCTGTGTCAGGGTTGTCGTTGTTTCAATTGCCTTAGCAGAAGCTTGGAAGTTTCTCTGGGCTGTAATCAAATTCACCAGCTCTTCTGTAATATCAACGTTAGAGCGTTCAAGAGAACCAGACAGAATTGTACCAAAACCTTCAGCGCCCGCTTCACCAACCGATGCAGCACCAGAAACAGCTGTTTCTGTATAGGTCGCGTTACCAATCTGTTTCAAACCGTTCTGGTTGTTAAAGTTGGCAAGAACAATTTTACCAAGTGGATTATTCTGACCGTTCGTATAGTTCGCACGAACCGTTCCCGATGCATCAATTTCCAGGCCATCAAGACGACCAGATGTAAAACCATCCTGGTTAACAGTTGTCACAGAGAATGGCTGGGCAAACTGTGTTGAGGCGGTAAAATC
>DGJU01000019.1:3715-6546 GCA_002387605.1 Alphaproteobacteria bacterium UBA4588
GGATAATAGCCTTCTACCAAGTTAGCCGGAGGTGTTTCCACAACTGCGCCAGTAGAATCGACGTAAAGCTGAACACCTTGTGCATTTGTCGCCTGAACAAGATTATAAATGTTGGGAACGTTACCCACACCAAGAGCCACTTCTGCAAGACCGAGTCTTGAGGCGCCCTTCACCTTGATTGTTGAGGTGTCTCCGGTTGTACCTGTTGTAAATACAAAATTATTACCCTCAGACTGATAAGCAACCGTGACACCACCAACTGTCTCGCCAGTTGTTGAATCCATAATCTGGTTAATTCTTGTCTCAAGGGCTTGTGCTAGGGTTGAGCCAACATAAAACCCAGAAGGGACTTCAACCACACCGTTAATACCATTCACAGATACGTTAAAGATATTATCGCCACTTGTTGACGTTAGATTGAAAACCTCTGAAAGATCATCAATCGCTGCCGCGCCTGTAGCAACAGCTGCTGTGGACGCAAGTCCTTTGCCCGCTGTTGTTACAGCATCTGTTTTTGAAGCGCCTACTCCCATCAGATGATTGTCACCTGAAAACGCTAATGAGCCTGTAACAACCGAGCCATCTACTGTCGAAAGGGTATGTCTTCCTACCGCAATGGACGAGGCTGTCTGAGCTGTTGCAACATTCAATGCGCCATCTGCTGCGATGGCCTCACCTGTTGTTCCGCTCTTGAAAGAAAATGACTGTGTATCTGCGTTATAAATAACACCAACACCAAAACGTTTGTCGTTAAGCTGAATTTCTTCACCATTCGCAACGATTGGGTCGGTTGACAGGAACGTACCACCTCGGATTAACACTTCGCTTGAGTCATCCTGATTTGGGACACCAAGGTTGTTGTTGGAAGTTGCAGAGGCAGCGCCAAAGACCGTAAACGAGTTGAAGTTACTTTCTGTTCCCGTTCCCAAGATAGTTCTATCAACGCTAAATTGGAGATTCTGGTTAGTTGAGTCATAAGACACCTTAATAGGAGGCGCTTTTTCATCAACCCATTCAGTAGACGTCGTCACCGCATTAACGTCAGCTACCGTTCTGAAGCCTAAAACGTCAAGGCTATCAAGTGCGGTTCCATCTACAGTTTGTTCAACATCAAAGACTGTATTATCGATTGTAAAAATACCAGCAACATCACCCAATGTCAGCGTAAGGTCATTGGTTGTTGTCACACCTCCAAGCGAGGCTCCGTCGAGCGTAAGGGTATCGCCGGACGCATAAGCCGAGCCACCATTAGCGACTTCTATTTTTGTGACAACGCCTGCTGCTGAGACAGTAACATTAAAGGTTGCCCCTGTTCCTGTCCCGCCGGACGCAGCAACCGCTGCATATGTTGCTGCAGTCGCAACCATTGTCCCAGCTTGCGTGAAATTACCAACAACACCCAAAGAGGTAATATCATCATTACGATACGCATGTTTACCGTCAGTGGACATTTCCCTCAGGATAATTTTTTCACTGCTAAAATTAACTTTTGCACCCTCAAATACATTTTCAGAACCTTCAAAGAAGGCCTCAACATCTGTGGATTCGTCACTCATGACATGGATGTCAGTATTACCAGTTACGGTAAAACCGGCCTCAGGAAAGGACATGCCCGTTGTATTTATTGTGATTGTGTTGGTCGTTGTATCTACTGCAGTAACGCTAAATTCTCTGCCGTTTAAATGCGTTTTGGCAGAGTCCTGAGCCGCTACAGTTGTATCGAAAGTTCCTGCAATTCTTATGCTTTCATTTACTGAAATATCAGAGGCATCAATAACAGTTACCGTCAGGGTATTCTGAGTAGCGTCATAGACTAGCGTATCACCAACGCCAAGCTGCGCCTTATTATCATAAACGCTTAAGCTCGGCTTCGCACCTTGGTAAGAATAAACCATATAATTAGTGGCAGAACTTGTGTCTGCTACTGCTGGCGTTGCATCAGTTGATTGGGTATGCCTAAATTCAACAATTTGGGTTTCTGTTAAAATAGCATCCATTTGCTGGCCAGAAGAGCGCGCGAAAAACTGTGTATCGACGCCAAGAGCTGTCGCATTTGCATCAGTGCTAGCATAAGTATTCAACGATGCATTTATGCGGGCCTGAGTATGAGCCAGAAACTGCTCTCTTGTGAAATCAGGTGATGCACCGGTAAGATTAATGTCTTCAACTGTTGAAACATAACTTGCACTCAACAGGTCAACCGCGACTGTCGAGGTAAGTCCTGTAGAAGCGCCGTCAGCATTCAGTTTGAATAAATTGATATTCAATACATCATCAACATTCTGAACAATCTGAATTTTACTATCATCGCCATAAGCTTCATTAGCAGCGCGTTCAACTTCTAAGGCCAACTGAGCCGCATTATATTTACCGGGACGAATATCGATATTAACCGGCTGGTCACTATTATCGACATTCAGAGATAAAAAGTTTTTTCCCCAATAGATTTCGCTATCTGTATCACCACTTTCGCGTGTTGCATTGAATTGGGTAGGGTCAGTTACAATCTCAACAAGACGATCGCCCTCTTCACCAAAATCAAACCCAAGATTAGCGCCGCCTTCACCTCTGACTTCGGCCGGCGTTGACGGCACCAGAGTTTGAAGGTCATCAAGCTTGTAAAGGGGTGAGCCTTTACCTTCTAGGAAGTAGTTATCATCCGGCACTGTTGTTGTTTGCATACCAAATCTATCAACAAAGATACCTGCGCCAGAATCATCAACGGCTGCAACAAGGTCCGGGTTGATAACGGTATCGTTAATCACCAGACGCGTATCATATTTATTTGTTGGGTCATCTGCTGAGGCAGACTGTGTTTTAATGAAATAAAT
>DGJU01000019.1:6612-30547 GCA_002387605.1 Alphaproteobacteria bacterium UBA4588
GTATTGGAATCGTCTGGGTTAAAGGCATAACCATCAGAAAACGCGGCTCTTTCGGTGACCACATCTGCTTCCGCAGGAACGTTCACCCCAAGCTCAATCAATCCTGTCGCTTGCGGCGCGCCCGATGTAACGGGCAGTTGCAGCGGAACAGCACTATTCAAATCTTTGGCTGTAACAGACCCATCAGTGTTCACAGGGTATGTGAGAAGATACTGGCCGGCGGAATCAACAACATATCTGTCGTTATTAACATTCAAAGAACCGTTCCGCGTATAAACTGTCTGAGTTGATGTCAGTGACGGCTTCAATGCAAAGAAACCCTGTCCAGAAATCGCAAGGTCAAGCGCGTTCAAGGACGCCGCAATATTACCCTGCGTGAACTGCTGCTTAACACCTTTCAGGATAGTACCAGAACCAATAGAAGAGGATGCGTTCTGCAAAGGTGATGTTGCGAAGATATCACCGAATTCAGCTCTACTTCTTTTAAAGCCGGTGGTTCCCACGTTAGCAATGTTGTTCGAGGTGGCCGAAATATCTGCCGAAGAACCATTCAAACCGGTAAGAGCTGTGTAGAATGACATTTTTTATCTCTCCAAAGATAGGAAATTTATTCAAACTTAAGTCAGGGTAAATCCTGAAGACCAAACGCGTATTCAAAGAATAGAGAGCAACTTATGTGCCAGAACCGCGACGGAACTGAACAACCTCATTCGCATTGATATCGCCATACCCCTTAACATCCAGAACAACGCCTTCAGCATTGCCTGTTGAGGCTGCCAGAACTTCACCGAAGACTGAGGCTGAAACCCCTTGCAGGCCTTTACCTTGGTCTGCAAAAGCCTCAACTTTGATATAATCATGAGAGGCAAGAACGTCTTGCGGAATATCTTCCCAAGAAAATCCGGAAAGTCCTGATGGCATCGCGCCCATTTCTTCAATATGCAGCAATTCCCCCTCTGGCGATGAGAAGGCAATATTTGTCATGCCCGATGCGACAGGCAGGTCAACCACCCCATGAACAGACCCATCAGTATCCGGATAAGCCTGATTGCCAGGAACAAGTACCGAATTACCAAGCATGGTCGTTGCCGTTGCGATGCGGAACTCAGAAATCTGAGACGATATGCCTTTAAGTGACTCGCCGACCTCGGCGATACCCGTCACTGTTGAGAACTGGGCCATCTGAGCAATAAACTCAGCATTCTCCATTGGGGCGAAGGGATCCTGATTTTGGAGCTGAGTTGTCATCAGCTTCAAAAAATCTTCCTGCCCTAATTCCCGACCATTGGCACGCTTGTCCTCAACCGGTGGTTTAATTCCGATTTTGTCCAAAATTGCATTCAATGACTGATTATTTTCAACCGAGCTCATTTTTTATCTCCCGCGATACGTTAATCGCTATTTGCCCATATTAATGGTGCGCATCATGAGTGATCTCATTGTTGAGACCACTTCGATATTATTCTGGTACTGGCGAGACGCTTCGAGCATCTCCACCATTTCTTCGTTTTCATCTACAGCTGCCCGGAACACATATCCTTCTAGATCTGAGTCCGGATGAGACGGCATATAAACCCGCTCAGGCTCCCGTGTCGTTTCCTTCACATCAACAGCATCAACAGTCGACAGACCGGTGCGTTTCAATGCATCAGCAAATTTTGTCTCAAAAACCGGCTTTAAGGCGCGGAATGCATTCTCTTTATTGCCTGAAACAGCGCCTGCATTCGCAAGATTACTAGCAACCGTGTTCAAGCGGACCATTTGTGCGGCCATTGAGCGACCAGCAACATCAAAGATATTTCTAATCTCTGCCATTTACTAACTCCTACTCGCCCCGAATGGCGGACATCAACCCGGTGATACGACCATTCAAAAACTGTAATGTCGTCTGATAGCGCATCACATTTTCTGAAAATTCCATTTGCTCTACCCCCATTTCAACCGTGTTTCCGTCAAGTGATGGGTTAATAGGATCGCGATACATCATCTTTTCCGAACCCGGTGCAACATTTGTTGGAAAATGCTGCTGATCAGTTGTTTGCAAGGGACCTTGTTTGATTTGACGCCGTATTTCAGTGTCAAAATCTAGGTCACGAGCCTTAAAATTGGGTGTAGCCGCATTTGCAATGTTAGACGCAAGCACTTCATTCCGGCGCGAACGCAACCGAAGTGCTTGTCCATAAAAATCAAGATGACTACTGATTTTATTCATTTTTTCACACGCAAAACGAGCAAGTGCCCCTAAAAAAAACTTATGATAACTGCGCAAAACAGCTCTAGTTGGTGTAAAATTTGCAAAATGAATGCCAAATAGTAGAATATTATAGATTGGCGGAGAAAAAAAATGACAGCAGCGTCACTTAATCAGCGTAACAAGCCAAGACAGTCTCTCTATCTTTCAGATGAAACAGTGCGCGTTCGCGACGCTCTTATCGATAAATTCAGTGATAAATCCCTTGAAGAATTAAATGATTTTATTTCGAAGGCGCTGGAGACTGAGCAGGATGAGGCCAAGAGATTGGGTGTTCTGGCGGCGCGTCTCTATATTCTGCGCATGCGTATCAGTAATTTATCAGCCTTTAATAATGACCCTACTATGACAGACATTCCAAGTCTGACGACACGCGACTTGGTGGGGGACCGCCCAGAGCCTGCAGAGGTTGAAGATATCGAGGCTGTTGATGATGAGTTTGACCCCGATAATTTTGACGAATGGACAGAGCTCCGTATTATTGAAGATGGGGAGGTTAATGGCGTACGCTTTCCAAAAGACGCTATTATCACTGTTGGTCCATTTGATGCCTATCGCCTGCTTAAAACGGGACATGCAGCCTATGCAACACCGGCTGAAACAACTGATGAGACCAGTCAAAGTGATGGCGATGCAACAGATATAGAACAGATAGATGAAGAATTGAGCATGTTATCATCTGATGATGAAGACATAAGTGCCGAAATAGAGTCAGAACGCGCAGCAGATGAGATGGTAGATGCCGCTTCAGCGGAAGATACCCCCTCAATAGAGGCTGATGCATCAGATGATGACATGACTGATGACGTTACAACTGATGACGAACCATCTGATGATGATACAGGCACAGAAGAAGGTATTGACCCATTTGCAAACCGCTAAAAACAACATGACACATATTGCGACAACTGCAGGGATTATCTGTCTAAGCCTGAGCCTGTCAGCGTGCCTTGATTTCGAGCGGTTTCGTCATGAAAAATATACTTGTTCGGCATATAGTCTTGATATTGAGGATATTATTATTCGCAACGCAAAGGCCGGCGAGACAGTTACTATTTCAGGATTTCAGCGTAATCGTGAAGGTCTCATCATAAGCATTTCAGATGATACTGCTGTGATTGAAACGGGCGATCTGAAGTTATTTATCGACAGAAAAAAAGGCTCTGTTTCTGCGCTAAACGGCAATCGTTATAGACACCTGAAGTGCAAACAAACAATTTTTACTATTTAAGAAAACAAATGCTAGCGGGCTGTGCGACTATGGAAGGTTGC
Source organism: Alphaproteobacteria bacterium UBA4588 (assembly GCA_002387605.1). GTDB lineage: Bacteria > Pseudomonadota > Alphaproteobacteria > Puniceispirillales > Puniceispirillaceae > UBA4588. The sequence continues at coordinate 10,136 of DGJU01000019.1, forward strand.
AATGGCTTCTGCTTCCTCTTCTGATAAATTAGTCGACAGCATGATCTCGGATGCTGACGCACCTTCCCTAGCAAGGTCAATCGCTTTGCTGACCTGACTTTGTTCACCAAACCCATCTGCCAGGCGCGTCATTTCCTGCCGGATTCTATCCTCGGCATCGGCAATATGTTTCTGTTTTGCGTCAATATCAGCAAGCTTCAAATTTATCGCATCAAGTGAATTAGTCACACGAACTAGTATCGTTTCAACGTCACTATAAGTAGCATTCAAACGGTTTAGCTTGGCGGCTGTCTTTTTCTGCAAGCTATTCAGCATGAAAATGACGGCTGCCAACAGCAACAGGAGAACTCCTGCATAGCCAAAATTTGAGATGAATACTGGAACTGACACAGCGAATACCACACTTTGCTAACACATATATGAGCCCTGCTAGTGCTCCATTCTGGAAGATACACTAAACGACTGGACCGTCTCATTGTCTCTTTCTAGCGCGCTGGTGTCAACAAAGCCCGCGCATCAGAAAAAATTCGGCGAAGATTACATTCCGCGGCCATGTTTTTCATTCATATAGGTATTTAAATCACCAACAATTGTTGCATTACGCTGAGCTGTCTGCTCAAGAAGCGTAAGCGTTTTTAAGATCGCCGTAAGACGGTCTTTAACCTCAGGATCTGGGGACTGCAATGCGAGTAGTTCTGGTTGGTGATGAGAGAACCACTGTTCAAAATCCTGTGAAGCAGACGAAAATTCAGAAGCATTATTTAGACACAACAAAGCACTGCCCAACTTTTGCTCGGCAGCATCTAACAAAATATTTATGGGAGTGAATGCAGACATAACAGTCTCCTATCTGAAAACTGTTTATCTAGCTCTTCAACTCCCGATATGCATTCATCAAAGCCTCTGATACCAGATCAATATCAATTGGATACTTTCCTTTTTGGATTGCATCTTTTATCTGATTGACCTTATCGAAATCTACAGGCGCAGCTGATGCAAGATCTTTTGCAACGAGAGATATTTCTGCTGATTTAAGTTCAACAGTATCTAACTCCGCTGCAGCGGGTGCTTGCAACATTGCACGCGTTTTTTCGGCTGCGTCCTTTACTGATGGACGCACCTTCTGTGTATCAATAAGACTGATGGCGCTTTTAATGCTATCAACCATAATTACCTCCTAACAGGTTTGTAAACGACACGATAATCTGACATGTTAGCTCCGATTAATATTTTTTTTTCGGAAACCACCCTACCTTCAACTTCTCTCTTACTTTTTGTATTCAAGATTCGTGCCGTGTCGCCCAGTTGGGCATCACTAAGAGCGATTCCTTCACTTAAAACCTGAATAGGTCCGATCTTATGTTCTATCGTAACTTTCTGGCCCGCGCGTATTGCCCAAATCAGCTCTAACTGCCGTGCCTCAACAACTCGGTCTATTCCCAGATTCTGGGTTGCTTTGCGGGCAACTACATCTTCAATGCGTTTAAAATAATGTTTAGATGTTTTTGGTGAAACTGGCGCTAATTTTACATCATCAGCGGTAATAAGCGTCCCTTTTTTCACGCTACGGGTCATTGTAACAACCATAATTGGTTTTGGCTTAGCCTTGATGCTGGGCTGAGAATTAGTTTGCACAGTGTGTCTTTGAGCTGCACGAATAATAGTCTTGGCGATTCGGGTTCTGACAGCGATATTCCATCCATCCTGGTCTGGACATTTTACGGTCACGGTGCGGAAACTTCCCTGCAGCGGCATAATATCTAGCGAAGCATCACACGCACGAAACCGGCGCCCATCATCAAGAGATGGTTTTGCTGCCAAGCCTTGTTCTGCCAGAACATCTATAATGTTCTGATTGATATCTTTGCCATAAACAAATTTAGGGGCGTCACCGGCTGTACCAGTAGCGTTTGCCCCGCCTGCTAACCCGCATAACAGGCTCACACAAAATAGGAATGAAAAAGTCAGCCGGCTCATATCATCCACCAAAGAAGAAAATTTCGTTTCTAACATAACCATCACTACCAGACGATGTGTCAGACCCATGCGTGTTCCCGCCTCCCGTAATCATTGCCCGAATATCATTTAAGGACGGCAGATGAAGGGTTTTACCTGCATAGAGATAATTAGGGTTACTGCGCACAAATGCATTTTTATTACGGCGCAAAATTGCCATCTGAACAAAGGTCGCATCCATACCGCTACCACCATAATAGTTAGCAATGATGTGGCTTAGCGTTTCATCGGGGCGTACTTTATGTTTTGTGCCATAACCTGGATCCATCCGGAAGGGATGGGTGTTACTATCATCTGTTTCACCTGACCCACCAGTGGCATTGCGATATTCAAGGACAACAATGGCTTCTGCATTGACCGCAAGCGGCAGGCACATGAGGGCGGTAAAAAGAATAGCTGCAAAAAGAGCGAGATATTTTTCCATCAATCAAACTCCTGAAAGGTAACTGTTGCCCCATGCAGACTTGCAAGGTCATGGCGGCTATCAAGCGGCATTAGGATAGCTGTTGATTCTGATACATCCGTAACATGTAAAATCGTAAGAGGTGTATCATTGCCTTGCGCGAAGGCAAGCTGCTTGGGCTTAACACCCTGGCGTGCTCCTCTTTTGATCAGTAGCCCGGCTTGAGCTGGCTCAAGTGTTGTCTCGAGCGGTATACAGCGCATGATGTTTGATAATTTTTTGGCATGCTTTTGCGACTCTTGGGTAACCAGCTTTTGTAATGTCTCACGATTGGTCTTTGTCAAAATAGACAAGGTCCGGGATAATCTCTTCTCGCCAAGAAAAATACGCGCAGTGTCTGTGACCTGCTTCAGCACGCCCTGCTCACCATAAACAAAGATTTCACTGGTAATATCAAGCGTGACATACTCGTTTGTTAGAAACATATCACTCTGTTTTTCAGCGCGCAGGGAGATAGAACTATTCACCCCGAAATCGCCATTATACATCCGAGCGCGCCCTGTTGTAAGAGTGCGATAATCGATTGTGCTTGATGCTTTACTCACACCAGCTTCTTGCTGTGATAAATGACGGATATCCATAACACGTAAATTTGAGTCAGCAGAAAGCGCCTCTGTTATAACATGCGACATATGTATGGGTGCCTGCGAGAGATAGCCGGGAAGTGCAGGGTCAACAGCCATAAATGGCTTGAATAATGTCAAATGGCTTATCGGGCGGCTCTGACATCCTGATTTCTGCCGGTCGCCAACCATCGCTTCGATTGTCAGCTCGTAATGTGTCTCATCAGCAATCTCACCAATCACCTTGTAATCCAGAATTTGCGTGATGGGCTTAATCACTGTCATATCTGTAAGAGCGGTTGCTGTATCAACTGACGAAAATCCCTCTATCTTGGCACCACCTTGCAAGGCGGCATAATATAAGGCGTCTTCAAGAGCGAGCATACGGGCTTCTTCAAGAGCATCCTGATGCTGGATGATAGCGCGCCCGGTTGCTGTAACCACACGAACCTGCTCTTTCATGCTTCCGTCATCAAGCACAGAAACCCCGCGTGAATGAGCGAGGTGTGTGCCAAAGATGGTGAGAGACACCATCGAAATGAAGAGCAGAAAATACCGCATTATAATTACTATTCCTGTTACAACAGCAGATTAAGCTGCTTGACGAGCTGTTTTAAGAAGATAGCCGACCATTTCACGGTCGATTTCTAAGACAACTTCATAAGTCTCGGAGCCTGTTGGATTAATACGCACTGTACGCGCGCCGCGAATAGTCCCTGAAACGACACCGCGGAAGGTATCGTTCTGAACCATTAAATCAATAACGGTTGTACTTGAATCAACCTGCAATCCATGAATTTGTTCGGCCATATCGCGCATCGCAGCCATTCTAGCAGACCGGATAGCCATCAGGCGTTTTTGCGCCGGCGAGCGTCCTGGCTGGGATGATGTTACCGCATAACCAATCGCTGTGAGCGTGGGAATGTCGTTCGTTTCTGCGTCTAGTACGTCCTTTAAGGTGACAACTGACTGTGACTGTGACGCCTCAACCATTGCCATATCTTTGCCAACACCTGACATCATAGAGGTTTGTGACATGCCTGTCATGTGGCCACAGGCAGATAACAGCCCAAGGCCAGCAATAAGGGCCATACTTGTTGTTGTTGATTTATTCATCACGCGCTCCGTCGTAAAATCGCTCATTTATCCCGAGGTGAGCCCTCACCTGTTAGATAAACGGCATATGGAATTCCCTGACGAGAAACATGCATGTTCTATGCCAACGAAGTGTGCTCTATCACTTTGCGGCGCGTGCTGGCGTAAAATACCCTTTTTCTCCTTCTTATAAGAAACAGGAGCAGATATTGGCACGGTTTTTGCCTTTCCTTTCCTGTCACTCTTAGTTGGCACGTCACCCCAAAACGGGGGGCTTCATCAAAAGAGTGTTGCTATTCAAAGGGTTTTTTAGAATGTCAGGCAAAGCAGTAATGCAAATATCAAACCATTATAAGGTATCTTGTCTGATTTTTGACATCGGGAGTGTGTCATGGAAATGACGTTACAGCGCCTTGGACTAGGCAGTGTAGGAAGCATTATTTCGAGCGTTACAATGCCGGCCGGCATTCTTGTGCTCGTTGCGATGATGGTATTGCCGCTTCCAGCGTTTCTTCTTGATACCTTCTTTGTAACAAACATTCTTGTATCACTGCTGGTTCTTATGGTGGCGTTGCAGACCAACCGCCCACTTGATTTTTCTAGTTTTCCGACCTTACTTCTGATTGCCACTGTTCTGCGCCTCGGATTGAACGTCGCATCAACACGTATTATTCTTGGCAGCGGCCATGAGGGACCTGATGCTGCTGGCAAGGTTATCGAAGCATTTGGCGCTTTTGTTATTGCTGGTAATTTTGCGGTCGGCATCTTTGTCTTTATCATTCTTGTGATTATCAACCTTGTTGTGATTACCAAAGGGGCGGGCCGCGTCTCAGAAGTATCTGCCCGCTTTACACTTGATGCCATGCCCGGCAAACAGATGGCGATTGATGCTGATTTAAATGCTGGTGTCCTTACTAATGAAGAAGCGCGCGCGAGACGCGAGGAAATTACCTCCGAAGCTGACTTCTATGGCGCTATGGATGGTGCTTCCAAATTTGTAAAAGGCGATGCAATTGCGGGCATCCTCATTCTTGCGATTAATATTGTTGGCGGGCTTATCATTGGTCTTGGCCAGCATGACCTGACGCTGGAAACAGCTGCTGAATCATATATTATGCTGTCTATTGGTGACGGCCTTGTTGCACAGATACCGTCTCTTTTACTAGCGATTGCAACAGCGATTATTGTTACCAGAGTGTCAACAACTCAGGATATGGGAACACATATCGGTCATCAGGTTGGACTATTCCGCGCCTGGGTTCCGGTATCAGGCGTGCTTCTTCTCATCGGCTTTGTTCCTGGCATGCCAAACTTTTTATTCCTTATCGCTGCGGCAATTGCCGGCCTTGCTGCCTATTTCGTTAGAAACGGTCCACCGTCAGATGCCATGCCATCAGCAGCCGGCGAGCTATCAGGCCCAGACGGCGCTGCCGCTGATAGCGAAGAAAACAAGAAACCTGACCGGATCGAACTTGCAGATATTACGGATAATTCGGCTGTTTCTATTCAACTTGGCTATGGCCTGATCGAAATGGTTGACGAGCAGACAGGTGGTCCCCTTATCAACCGCATTACAGGCATTCGCAAACAGATCTCTCGTAACCTTGGATTTGTTATCCCCGCAGTTAGAGTGCGTGATGATATGTCCCTGAGCGCTAATCAGTACCGTGTTCGGATTGGTCAGACAATTGTTGGTGAAGATATTGTCTACCCTGAACGCAAGCTGGCTATTCCGGGTGATACATCTGCTGTGAAGCTTCAGGGTATTGATGTCAAAGAGCCAACATTTGGGATGGATGCTGTCTGGGTTGAAGCTCACAAGCAAGCCGAAGCTGAAACAAATGGCTATGTGGTTGTTGAGCCTGAAACCGTTATGACAACCCATATCAGCCACGTTATGACTAAATATGCAGGCGAGCTTCTTGGTCAGGATGATGTGCAGGCATTGCTGGATAATCTGTCTGGTTCTGCGCCAAGTCTTGTTCAGTCTGTCGTACCAAAACTTATTCCGTTGCATTCATTAACGGGCATTTTGCGTGAACTTCTGGCTGAGCGCGTGCCGATTAGTGACCTGCGCCGTATTCTTGAGACGCTTGCTAATCTTGCAGGCAAGAACCTAACAGTTGCTGAATCTGCCGAAGCATTGCGTCCAGGTCTTGCAGGCCTGCTTATTCAGCAAATAGCGCCACTATCACAGCCGCTACCTGTAATTACACTTAGCTCTGAGCTGGAACATATGCTGATTTCAATGGCACGCCAGAGCGGAGAAGCAGGGTTAATGCTTGATAACGCACTTGCAGAACGGCTGATTAAATCAGTCTCGCAGGCATCAGAAAAGGCAGCAGCCGAAGGGCGTCAGGCGGTCATGGTTGTATCACCTGCCATCCGCAAACAGCTCTCTGCAATTGTGCGCCACCATATTGACGACATGATTATTATGGGCTTCACGGAATTGCCTGATAGCCGGAAAATCACCGTTATTGCCACAATTTCTGGTGATGATGATAAAGACCAACTCCCTGCATAACGGGACCGAATAGTAAGATTTCACGGCGCAGAGAATAACAATGCGCATTAAAGGAGAGTAACATGACAACGCTCACTGTACAGGCTGCTGATACTGCAACAGCGATGGACCAAATTGTTGAGAAACTCGGCGCAGACGCGATGATCCTCTCAACAACCAAACGCAATGGCAAAGTCATTATGCAAGCAACAAATGATAGTCCAGAAGGCTTCGAGGTGCCAATGTCATCTCAGCTATCTGCTGAGGGCAATAATGTGCATCCCGATAGATCACGGTCGCCTAATAGCTTTGGTGAAATGTTCTCGCAAGGTATGCATCCCTCGCGTGGTCCGGACGGATTGCCTGCTGAAAATATTCATTTCAGCTCACAGGCAAAAGCATCTGTTAAAGCCAGAACGCCGCTGCCTGATGGCCAATCAGGCGGACACTCCGGCGCCAGCGCCTCAACATTCCCGCCTATGACAGCCCAGTCTAATGATGGCGCGCACTCAGTCGTGAGCGCATTACAGTCAGTTACCAAACGTATTGCAAATCTTGAAGATACGCTCTCTGGCATGATGATTACCGAACCGGACGGTCTGAATCCAGAGCTACAGGCTAGCACAGCTGTACAGCTAAAACGTGCTGGTTATGACAGCGCTACAATTTCGCGTCTGCGGCCTGCTTATGCCGGGCTTCCCTATGAAGCCGGCATTACGGCCTTTCTGGATATGCTGGGGGGTGAGCTCTCCGCACTCGATAGCGAGTCCATTATGAAAAAGCGCATCCTTTATGTTGTTGGGGCAACAGGGTCTGGCCGGACAACCCTTGCTGCAAAACTAGCAGCCGCACTAAAGGGCATGCATCCTGGCAAAGAAATTGCCCTTGCTAGCCTTAATAATGCGCAAACCGAACTTGACAGTAAGCTGAAGAATTTTGCCCGCATTCTTAATCTGCCAACAACTATTCTAAGACCTGATATCCCAATTCAGAACTTTGACAAAATGACAGATTTTGACATGCTGGTAATCGATGTATGCTTACCTGCTGAAGAAGCTGTTGAACATATTGCGAAGTCTGCAGCGCATCTAGGCGAAAGTCAGATGGGGTGCTTATTATCTATTCCGGGCGGCACCTCATCCAAGATGATTGAGCTTACCTTGCAGCGATTTACAAGTCTTCAGCCGACAATTGCCCTCACTAAACTTGATGAATGCGAAACAGGGGCTGCCGAATTTTCAATGCTTGCCAATTATCAGGCACGCATCGGTGTTCTATCAGGCACCCGCGCTGTGATTGATGCATTAGCATTCGCTACGGATACAATTCTTGGCCAATATCTTAAGGAAAACTTCCATGCAGACGGTCATCAAGATAAAATTTCATTCTAGGGGCTTAAACCTATGACAGTTTCAATAGCACTCACAAGCGGCAAAGGCGGCGTTGGAAAATCCAACTGTGCTGTCAATCTTGCCCTTAGCCTTTCAAGCCAAGGGCATAAAACCGTCTTGTTTGATACAGATTTTGGTATGGCGAATGCCCATATTCTGATTGGTGCGAACCCAAAACATACCGCAGCTGAATTTCTGCGTGGTGATGTTCCTCTCTCAGACATTATGGTAGAAGGCCCGCTTGGTTTGCGCTTTATTGCTGGCGGCACCGGTCTTCTTGAACTAATGAATTTGGATAATCAAACACGCTATAAAATGCTTCAATCTCTCTCTCAACTCGAAGATGAAATTGATTATCTTATTGTAGATACCCCGGCAGGCGCATCAGACAGCACCTTGTTTTTTGCCAGCGCAACAGATGTTCCTGTGATTGTGCTTGTTGCTGAACCAACAAGTTTTCTGGATGCCTACGCCCTCATTAAGGCAGCGCATATTGAAAAAAACATCAATCAATTCAGTGTATTACTAAATATGGCTGAGAATGGACCAAGTGCCCGTCAAAATTTTGATAAGTTTTTTCAGATATGTACACGCTTTCTGGACATAAATTTGCATTATGCTGGTATGATCCCGCATTCTAATGCGATAAGGAAGTCTGTTGTAAAGCGTTCACCCATTATGGTGAGCCAGCCCTCGTCTCTTGAGGCGAATGCCTTTCGGGCATTAACACGAGAGCTAATTCAGGCACCACGCAACATGCAGGATGGAATAAGATTTTTTAGTCAGGATATGATGGCACCGAAATAGATGAAACATTCCTACGCCAAACAACAATCCGCCGATATTGAGGGCTTGATCTCTTCGCATACTGAACTTGTGCGTAAAATCGCTTGGCAGATACATGGCCGTGCGCGGTACATAACAGAAATCGAAGACCTCGTTCAAATCGGCTATACTGGTTTGATTGTTGCTGCACAAAAATATACGCCCCAGGAAGGTGCAAGTTTTGCGTCATATGCAAGCATCCGTATTCGAGGCGCTATTGTCGATTATCTCCGCAAAAGCTCTAATTTATGCCGAACGACTATCCAAATCAAAAAGAAATATAATGCTGCTGTTAGTCATCTAGAGCGCACACTTATGCGCGCGGCAACCCGTGCTGAAATTGCCCAAGAGATGGGTATAACCGAAGATGAGCTCGTCAAATGGGAAACCGCTTTTCAAGCAAATACTCCGCAATCACTAGATGCTGTCTATGACCAGTTTTCAATGTGGTTTGTCTCAGACCAAAGCACCCCCGAAGAGCAGCTCAGCGAGAGCGAGCTTCAGGACGTGGTCAAAGATGCCATCAGGACATTGCCGGAGCGCGAGGCCCTTGTTATTCAGCTTTACTATGTTGAAGAGTTAAACGTCTTCGAAATTGCAGAAGTATTAGACGTTTCAACAGGACGTGTGTCGCAGATTAAAAAATCAGCAATCATGCATCTTCGTGAATTTATAGAAAAGGCGAACGGGTTCGCAGAATAAGCGGCTCCGTGTGTAACGAGATTATGACAGACCATTGGGAGCAAATTCAAACCCTGCAGATGTCTCTTCAAACAGCTGAGCTCCGGTTAGGGCCACAAGAAGATATTCGCGAACTTCGTTTGTCATGCTCACTCCTCACGATAGCCCGGGGAAGCTGTTTACTTATCGTTACATCCCATGATTCCCCCTCAGCATCACCCTGCGGCTCCATTCATATTTCTGCAGACCGTCCCATCATGACCGCAGAAATTGTATTATCTAATCATGATTTCGATACTCTTACCGACGGTCTTAGCCGTCCAGCCCTCAGGCCAGTCTCTATTGTTCTGGCTCTGCAGGAGCAGTTATCTGTTTCTCTTGAGGGCTTTTTACGTATCGAAGCTGACCGGGATGTGGATATTGTTGGCATTTCAACACAAATTCCGCTGAAATAAAAAAGCACAGTGTCTCACTGTGCTGTTTCATTCTTACCTTTTATGGAATTACGTTTTTTTCGCCTAGCCTATGAGGCGGCGCAGCATCTCTGTTTCAGACTGCAAGAGACGCGATGAGCCGCTAAAGGCCTGCTGGGCCTGAATCATCGTCGTAAGCTCACTTGTCATATTGATGTTAGACATCTCAAGAGCACCAGATATAATTTTTCCGTTCACGCCGGTAAATGGTGCCGTAATTTCTGCAGCGCCAGACGCACTGGTTGCCCGGAACAGATTGCGACCATTTTCCTGCAGCTGATTGATATCAGGGAATTGCGCCATGCCAACCTGACCAAGAACGCGCGAAACATTTTCGCCGAATTGGGCGTTAACAGACCCTGTCTCATCAATCGAAAGGCTGCTAAGAAACATGATAGCGCCATCCTCTGTAATACTTGTCGGCACCTCAATATCGTCCATTGTTACTGATTTAAGGCGCAGCCCTTCCGGAGAGGAAATAAACCCAGCCTGGTCAAGCTGGAAGCTACCGTCACGTGTAAAATAGGCAGTTGTTTCAACGTTATCTCCAGCCGCGCCGACAATAAACATACCCTCACCTTCAATGGCAAGATCCAACACTTCACTTGTTTGCTCTAACGCCCCTTGTGAGCGCATTATCCGGACATCACTATTAAGAGACCCATGGCCAATCTTCCCCGATGGACCAAAAGATGTTTTATCCGCATAAATGTCTTCGAATGTCGCTTGCGACTTCTTGAACCCTGTTGTTCTTGCATTGGCGATATTGTTCGAGAGCACATCAAGTTGCTTGAGCGATGCGTTCATGCCTGAGCGAATAACAGAAATCATAACTGAGGTCCTTTTAATAAACTGGAGCCTTACATCAGCAACTTTCATGCCAGCGTGCGCAAGGCAAAGAATTCATAGACGAAAATATTTAGTTGTTCAGATTTCCTTAATTCAGCATATAATTATAAACACATTTTTGTCTGCGGCAGGTGAATAGAGCATTATATGTCTGAAAAAACATCTACATCCCTCGTCCCCTCTCCGCGTCGGCTACCAGCTGTCCAGAATGATGACCACAAGGAACGCTACAAATTTGGCGGCGAGGAGCAGCGGTTTGCGACAAGAGACGAGGTCCGTAAATTCCTGCCTGATATTCTTGGTCGTGTTCTGGCACGCATTTGGATTGATCCTGAATTCCATGCTGACTTTTCACGTAACCCACAGAAATCATTGGAAGATAACGGCGTCTTTTTGCCAGAAAATATGATAATCGATTTCCAACGTCAGGATAGTGACCGGCCACGTATCGTTGTATTTGAGCAACGCCCTGGCTCAAAATTCAAAGTGCGGGTCCTCTATCTTCAACTTGTTATGATGGCAGGCCGCTAACATGAGGCATGCTTATTGCGGACGCGTTTCAGTCTCGTATGCCTGCCTATTTCTGATGCTATTTTGCTATCAAAATTTTGCTATCCGAAATGTCTCGGCAGCCGAATCACCTAGCCTTGCTTCTGAACAAACAGGGCAACCTGCACAAATACTCAGCAAAGATAGCTTTGATGATGCTGTTCAAGCTGTAAAAGACAGAGATTTTCAGCGTGCTGTGCAGATTTTCACCACATTATCCCAAACCGTTCACTATGGGGGGCAGTATGAAGCTCAGTTCAATTTAGCTGTCCTACTCAAGCAAGGCAGGGGTCGGCCGCAGAATTATGCTGAAGCGCTCTATTGGGCGCGGCGGGCAGAACTGGGCGGTATAGAAAAGTCGAAAAACTTCGCTGATAGTTTTTCAGACCGCATTACTGAAGACCAGCATAAAGCTATTCTGGCCCGCATTAAAACGGCACTTTTGAAGGAAGTTGATCTGGGTGCAATTGATACATTGCCTCAATTAGCAACATTTCATATCACCTTGCTGGATGAATATGACTATGGACAAGCCTATCTATGGTTTGCCTTAGGTGCAGCGCTGGACTTGCCAGAGCAGGATGTCAGACGTGCTGAAATGGAAGATGAGCTTGAAACAGAGCAAATAGCCACCCTTCAGAGGGAAACAAACAAACTATTTGATGCGCTTTTGGCAGGAGATTCATTAGAACTCCTGCTTCAGCCCGCAGTGGAGGAGTAACCGATGAAAACACGCGTAAACTGGATTATTGATGGCTCTCTGGAGATAGAGGCTGAAACTGCCAGCGATGCAGAACAAATTGTTGCTGATAAGTTACAGCATTTCATTCAAAGCCATCCAGAATTAACCAATGACCTCGGCGCTACAGCGATTCAAGGTCAGGCGATTGATGAAAACGGTGACCCTTTAGCACGCTCTGATCTCAATTAGACCAGTTAGTGACCAGAAATTAAATGGTCAGGCTATTACTTAAGGCTGCTCTTCAGACTAGAAGGTGCCAAGCAGGTCCGAGATTGTTTTCTCGAGCTCTTCATTGTCGCGCTCTATTTCTTCAATTTCTTGACGTAATTCTTGTATCCGGCTTTTACGTTGTTCCATCACATCCTTGATTTCATCAAGAACAGTGGATAAGCGCGAACTCAGATCAATCGCATCTACTTCATCATCTACCACTTGTTGTCCTCCTCACATCCATAGCATAATACATTAGCTATATGAGACCGCTGTGCAAGAACTGCGCCACGCTATACACAAGTTGCTCATAATATATTACTATTAAGACTAAAGGCGTTGCAAATCTGGAGACAATCATTGCTATTACATTTCTTGCGGTTATTTTCTGTGCCTCATCTCCTACTCACATTATTTGTATTATGCGGTGCCTTTATCTTGGAAGCCGGCAACGCCTTTGCAGCGCCAAAAGACATTCCCTGCGATGTTCGGCTTGAATTCAGCACAGACCCGTCAATTGGACAGGTTGTCAGCTACACATTATCCGTTCAGGTTAAAAATAGCTCGCCACAACCTATCACAGCTGTTTCGCTTTTGTGGCTTGATGATGCTGGCGTTGTTATCGGTAATAGTGATGCAGATTGCCGGCTTGAATCAAAATCTTTAGAGGTTTCTCATACAGGACAGTGCAAACGTGTCGTTCAGACAGTTAGCAGTAAGCTTATCCAGTCTTTTGGACAGACTGTTTGGACTGAACTCGTAAATTCTGAGTTATCAAACTTCAAACGGATCAAATCTTGCAGACTGGTCGGATATCGCTATGGCTGAGCAGGACATATAGCTCATGGATAATGACCAAATAAAACAACAAATTGAGAGTGCTAAACGTGCGTTTATTGCCTCTAAAGCACAACCACGCCAAAATTCTATGGCCGGTGATACAGCGACAAATGGTGACCGTATCACTGAGACAAAAACACAAAAAGATATTCTGGCACGTGTTTCGAGTCTGATGGCTGAAGCCTCACAGACGCGCAGAAGCAATCCGCTTTCAGACGATAGCAGCACAGAACCACCACGTCCTTTCTGGGCCCAGTCGCAGACTGATTTAAGCTCGTTTGAAAAATGGGAAAGGCAGCAGAATATGACAAATTCGGATGATACGCCTGAAAGCGCTCATGAAGTGCCGCCATTAGCAACGATGCCCGAGGCACAGCCCTCCCTCATAAAAGATGATACTGACACAGCTTTATCAGCTATCCGTGATGAGGTTATTGGCAGAATAGATAATGGGTCCAAACCTGACAATGATGCAAAAATATTAGAATTGACCGAAAAAACCCAACAGCTTGAAGCACGTATTGACAAGCATCAGCAAGATATTGCCACCTTATTGCAACTTATTCGCCAGACAATGGCGCGACAGAAACAAGATACGGTAGAAGAGCGCATTGTGCCTCAACCGGCGGCATCAAAATCATCCAGCATTACCGGACTTGTCTTTTTCATCATGTTTCTGATTGTCATTGCAATTACAGGCTGGCTGTTCTGGATGAACCCTGTTCTGATGACAAATCTGGCAACGATGCTGGTGAATAAGGCCTTTACGATGATGATGAATATAGTGTCTCTGGCTGGACTGGTATAATCACTCATGGCTCTGTTAGGACCCCACTTGATTGTTCCTGCGATAACGACCGGCGTAGTTGCGGTCGTTAGCGGCATTTTTTATCTGGGGACTGTATCTCTATCGTCACCGCCAGAGGCTACTGACCCGATATTAGAAGAGCGCCTGAAAGCCACTGGTCTCCTGACGAAAAAAGAACCGGAACCAGAGCTAGAAATTGATGATGAAAAGAGCCTGCTAGAAACAACGATGTCAGAGCCTGTTCACCGGTATTTTACTTTTCCAAACCCCTTTTTAACAAATCTTCAGACAGGTCAGACGATCACGCTGGAGTTGGCACTTTTAACAACTCAGCCGAGCAATGAAGCCGAAAGCTTTATCGAAGCAGTGAGCGGCTTTCGACCTGTTTTACGGTCTGAAATTTTAGCCTATCTTAGCACTGTGCCTTTTAATCGTTTCTCGCATCCAAAAATCCGCCATGAGCTCGAAGATGAAATAAGGGACACCATCAACCGCTACCTTATGATCATCGAAGGCGATGGAAAAAGCGGCGTCGCAGACGTTTATATTCAAAAGATGGTGCTAAGCTAGTGCGAGGATGATGCGAAGCTTATCATAACATCGCAGAATGCGTCCTTTTCTTCATCCGTCAGGGTGAAGGCTGATGCTGTCCGCAATAGGGCGTTTTGGCCAGATGCTGCCTGCAAAATATTTTCCTGTCCTTCGGGAAATGTCATTCGCATTTCAAGCCGGCGCTGGCGGGTCATTCTGAAATCAACCTCAATACCCAGCGGCGCAAATAACGCTGTAACCTGCCTCTGGAAAAGGCCGAAATGCGGTATCATCATATTTTTTGGAAACAGAATGCTTTTAATCTGCCGCGATGGAGCGTTTCTTATCACATCAGACGTCAATAATCCCTCATTGAAATCAAGAGAGAGCTGATCTGCAAAATAGGAGGCGGTTTGTATACCCATGAATCTGGTTATCAGACCTAACGATAAATTATCCCAAAATAACTATCGCTAACGTAGCTAATTATCATGGCAGGGTCAATGCCGACGGACAAAAAACCTATACAAACCCGCGATTCGCATCATGCAAGTTGTAAGCCCTATTTTATACAACCTACATGATATGAAAAAACAACGCTCAGAGACGGGACATTAAAAATTATCCTTACGTGACCGGATTTCAGAAAACACCTCTGCATCGCTTGCAGTCTGCAGCGACAGGAACGCGCGAATATCTTTATCGGACGCACGCAAGAACGGGTTTGTCGCAAGCTCTTCTGCCATCGTTGTAGGGATGGTTGGCTCGTTCCGTGACCGCAGCTCTGCTACCGTCTTCGCACGGGCAATAAGGGCTGAATTTTCAGGATCAACACTTAAAGCAAAGGCAACATTTGCCTCGGTATATTCATGACTACAGTAAATAACAGTCTGCTCTGGCAAGGCAGACATCAGCTTTGATAGGCTATTCCACATCATTGGATAATCACCTTCAAAGACGCGCCCACAGCCCATCGCAAATAGCGTATCACCGGTAAAGCATACCTCTTCAGATGGCAGGTAGAAATTCAGCATATCAAGAGTATGTCCCGGTGTTTCCATCACCTCTACCCGCGCGCCCGCAAACACGAAATGATCGCCATTGCAAAGATGTGTTGTAATCCCCGCATGACCGGGCTTATCACCTTTTGGGCCAAGCACCTCAACATCAACTCCCGCAACCAGATCAGCCAGTCCTTCAGTGTGATCATCATGGTGATGCGTGATGAATACATGGCTTAAATCCCACCCTTTATCGGCAAGAGCTGCTTTGTAGGCTGCGCCGTCTCCGGCATCAATTGCTGCTGTCTGCCCTGTCACGGGGTCATGAACAAGCACGCCGTAATTATCACTGCCATAGACGAATTGATGATAGGTAAAGGATGACATCGCAAATAAACTCCTTCTGAGGTCATGTTCCGGCGCCATGCCAGAAAATGGGATGATGGTATGTTATTCTATTCTGGAGAACCAGACCCTATTTTAAGAATAGAAAGTGCTGACTGTAAGCTTGGAACAGATAAATAACCCTCTGCCATAAGGTCATCAGACGGCTTTTGTAAATCAGGCACCTGAATAACAGCCAGCCCTGCTGCCTGAGCCGCCCGCACCCCATTATTTGAATCTTCAAACACAAGGCAATTTTCTGGTCCAAGCCCGAGCTTTTGTAATGCCCGCACATAAATATCAGGAGCTGGCTTGGCAATGGCAACCTGATCGCCGCCGGTAATATGCTCAAAAAAAGACAAAAAACCTGCCTTCTCAAGATTAGTTTCAGCTTTTGGGGTCTGGCTGGATGTCGCAACACTAAGCCGTATGCCAGCATGCCGCACCGCTTGCAAAAACGCTGCTGCTTGGGGTTTTGGCGGCACATGCTCAGATAACATCTGATGGTAGCGCTGTTTCCAGTCGGCATCGAATGCAATCGCATCGATATGTGCCGGCAAAGTTGCTATCAGAATAGGACGGTGCGCAGGGCCACTAAGGCCGGTTAATTGGGCAAATAATATTTCATCCGGCTCATGAGATACAGCCCTGCTTGCGGCGCAGAAAGTGTGCCATGATACAGCTTCTGTATCCAGCAACAATCCATCCATATCACAGATAATTGCTTTTAGATTACCGTCTTGCAGATGGGTAAACCCCGCAGGGAGTATGGGATATGAAGATGCCATCTTTTGCCTGTCTCTTAAATTCTACGATACTTAACTTTAGCGCCTGTAATGCTTGTCGTCCTGAGCGATGCTCTGCTAGGTTGTAGGCGAGGTGCTTGCCGCCCGCAAGCATCTCGGCACGATACAATAAACCAGTTACGGTCCTCAAAGCATGTTGTTAAGGAGTGCTGATGCCAGCGCTTGAGCCCCATAATATCAAATATCTTGTTGTCCATTGCTCAGACACAGATGAGATGGACATTGAAGGCATTCACAATATGCATCTTGGTTTTGGCTGGGAGGGTGTTGGCTATCATAAAGTTATCTGCCGTGATGGAACAGTTCGTAATGGCCGGCCAGAATTCTGGCAAGGCGCGCATGTAAAAGGCCGCAATGAAAGCTCCCTTGGTGTGTGCCTTATCGGCCGGAATAGTTTTAATGATGCTCAGTTTAAAAGCCTCATCACGATTCTATCAGACTGGAAGTCGCGCTATAGCTCAGCACAAATTGTCGGCCATCGTGATATTCAGGACACTGATAAAACCTGCCCTAATTTTGATGCTGGGGCGTGGTGGGATAGCCTAGACGCGCCTATCGCAGCCTATGCATCTGTTACCGCCACCGTCTGCCCGCTTTATGATGATAAGGACGGCATTGCATCAGGTGGCCGCGGCACAGAGTTGCTGTATGGCGAGACGGTACGCATTCTATCCCACCATCAGCAGGACCAGTTAATAAAGGTCAAGACGATATTGGATAGCTATGAGGGCTGGGTTCCAGCCTCTGACATAGGCCACTCATCCGATAGCCCTGTCATGGCCTCACCAGCCATCACATGGCCGTCAGTTACTGTTACATCAGGAGCTGATGTAACATCCCCAGCGCTGGCCCAGCTTATGCTCGGCAGTCAGGTTGTTCTGGCTGATACAGCAGATGCCAATAATGGGTTAGGAACAGATAAGGGCTGGGTAGAAATTCTCCTGCCATCTAGCCATGATGGCCCGCGCACAGGGTTTATTCCCGCCGACGCTTTGCTCGCTGTATCTGACTGGGTAGGTCTTGCCGAGCAATTTGAGCATGCGCCCTATTTATGGGGTGGGCGCTCATATAGCGGCATAGATTGCTCGGCCCTTATCCAGCTCTGCTTGCATACTGCTGGCCTGGCTATTCCGCGCAATAGTGGTGCACAATTTGCCTTCTTTCAGAATGCGCCGCATCAGCATATTGAACAGGATGAGCCGCACCAGCGCGGAGATGTTATCTTCTGGCCCGGACATGTTGCGCTGTGCCTTGATGACCGCCATATCCTGCACGCCAATGCCTTCCATCATAAGGTTGCCCGCGAAGACAGAGCCCTAGCCCTGCCGCGTCTACATAAAGCAACTAATGGTTCTGCAACAACAATCCGCCCTGCCCTCTGAGCAAAGGACAGGCTATTTTTGGATTGCTGTCAGCAATAGAATTCTATCCCGAAGCACCCAAAGCAGGATAAGTGAGGGAATAACCATCAGCGCTGTTATGATGAAAAACACCCCCCAATCCCCGTCGAGCCAGTCAACCAGCTCGCCAGATGATGAGGCAAAAACTGTCCGCCCAATCGTGCCGATTGATGCCAGTAATGCATATTGGGTTGCGGTGTAGGTTCTATCCACAAGGAGCGAGATGAAGGTGACGAAGGCAACGGTTGCAAACGCGGCCGCAAGGTCATCAACCACCACAGCAATGCCAAAGAGCCATTCTGATTTACCAGTCCATGCCAGTATACTGAACATGATATTTGTTGCTGCCATGGCAATACCGGCCAGCATCAGGGCCTTGAAAGCACCAGCTCTCAGCGCGAAATAACCACCAAGCAAGGTAAAACATACCGTTGTTATCCAGCCAAGACCTTTTGAATAGAGGGCAATATCAGATTTTGAAAACCCCATCTCTTTGTAAAAAATGATCGACATTTTTCCCATAAATGCCTCACCGATTTTAAATAAGAAAATGAAGCCAAGGATCATCAAGCTGATTTTCAGCCCGTTCTGCCGGAAAAAGCTATAGAGCGGGGTTGCAACGGTTGTCACAAGAAAACTTACCGCCATTGCCAGAACTGACTGCGAGCCAATCCGGTCTTGAACTTGCACTTGCGCTGCTCTTTGGGCGGCAATGCGCTGGGCTGTTCCTGTTTCGGGAATCAACAAAAGCAGGCATGAGCTGGCAATCACCAGTGCGCCCTGAATGATGAAGGTTAAATGCCAGTAATTTTCATAGCCGGCAGCCTGAAACCAGTCAGCCGCAAGCAAAGAGATAAGACCACCAAGCTTATAGCCTGACCACCAGCCAACAACAGCAACAGCCGCGCCAGCCGCCATGCCAGTGCTATCCCCTTCGTTAATCTGCTCAATTCGTAATGCATCAATTGTTATGTCCTGCGAGGCAGAACAAATAGCAATAACAAGGCCAGCACCTATAACAACCGCTAAATTCAGTGATGGGCTTACGCCGGTCCAGACAATAAGGCAGATAAGAATAAGCGTCTGAAAACACAATATCCATGCCTTTCTATGGCCGAACCGTTCGGTTAGAACTGGAATTCTTATTCTATCAATAACCGGCGCCCATAAGAAATTCACTGCATAGACAGCAAAAATCAGACCCGCCCATCCGACCGCCGAACGCGACAGCCCCTCTTCTTTTAGCCAGAGCGACAATGTGCTGCCGATAAGCACCCACGGAAAACCGCTCATCATGCCAAGCAACAGGATGCGGGCCATCCGAGCTTCGAAATAGGCGCTGAAACTAGATGAGATGCGCGGTGTCATGACAGTTATATCCCCTTATAGAATAGCAATATCGCACCCCCGCCTAGCAGAGCGGCGCGATGACATACTTAGACTAGCCTTAGTTCATAAAGTTAGGCAAGCTGGCATCTAAAACAGGCCTATTCAGGCGCGTGAAAAACGTCACGGCATGCCACTAAAATGACGTAAGGTAGAACCATAGAAACACGGGAGGCTGGGCGTATGAGCAGGACAGAAGATGAGTGGATTGTCCAGCAGGACGGGCAGCAAGACCTGATTTCCCATTCCCTTTCAGCAGGGGCGCACAAGTTAGACTGTCTTATTGGCCGAAGCGGCATTATTTCAGCAGCAGAAAAACGTGAAGGTGATGGCTTTAGCCCGGCTGGCAGGTGGCAACTCCGCGCGCTATTCTACCGTGATGATAAGATACAACCACCCTCAACTGGCGCTTGTGATATTCCGGCCCGCCCCATAACAGCCTTGATGGGCTGGTGTGATGCACCGGCCTCTGCGCGCTATAATCAGCTTGTCGACCTGCCTTTTGCTGAGAGCCATGAAGTCATGATGCGCGATGATGGGTTGTATGACATTGTTGTTGCGCTTGGCCATAATGATACGCCGCCTATTGCTGGTTTTGGGAGTGCTATTTTCCTGCATTGCAGGGAGGCTGATACACGCTCAACACAAGGATGTGTTGCCCTTTTCAGAGACGAGCTATGCTGGCTTCTTGCAAAGGCAACAGCCTCACAGCACCTCACTATCGTGCCGTCCTGACACATATCCCCCCCCCGCATAACAGGTGTTATGATAAGGCTTGGTCTATTTCGGTTTTACGGTGCCGCAATTTTTCATTGCGTGGCACCATCTCAGACATCAACCCATTCTTGACCCGTCCCAACATCACCATAACTTGAGTGGAAAGTAGGTTAAGG
>DGJU01000079.1 GCA_002387605.1 Alphaproteobacteria bacterium UBA4588
TATGGGCATGAAACGACAGAGGAGATAATTATGAGTTCAGAATCCCGCGACGATCAGGTTCATTCATATGGTATATGGGCTTGGGCTGTTGGTCTAAGTTTTGGGGTGGCGCTTACCTGGTTTATGTTTCATCTGGCCGATGGGTTTCACTAAAATCTAATTTTTCATGGGAGGAATAAAAACATGAAAAAGTTACTTACAGGCGTTTTAGCAAGTGCACTTGTTATGACTGCAGCAGTTGCAGACGCAAAAACACTAAAATTCCAGATCAGCTCAAAGTCGGGTGACTGGGCATATAATTATCTAACAGAAGGTTGGAAGCAGCTTGATGTGGTCACCGATGGTGGCCTCAAAATGGATGTTCTTGCAACCAAGGCTGTTGTGCCTCACCGTGAAACGATTGATGCTGTTGCAAATGGCATTCTAGATGGTGATATGAACGCAATTGCTTATTTTGCGGGTCGTGACCCTGCTTTTGCTATCATGGGCGATTTAATCGCAGGTTATGATACGCCTGACCAGTATGCAGAATATTGCATGAATGGTGGCGGCAAGGAAATGCTTCAGAAGATCTATGATACGCTGATGCCAAATAAGATTCACGTTCTTGGATGTGGCCCTTATGGTAAGGAAGCATTTGTATCAACAGTGCCAATTCGCGGCGTTGCTGACCTTAAAGGTCTAAAAATTCGTTCACCAGAAGGCCTTGCAGCTGACGTATTCCGTCGTGCAGGCGCGTCCCCATCATCAATCCCGTTCTCAGAAGTCTATACATCACTTGAGAAGGGCATTGTTGATGCCGCCGATGCTTCTGTTTACATCAATAACCATGCCTCAGGGATGCACAAAATTGCGAAATATCCGCTCTACCCGGGTATTCACTCAATGGCAAACATCCAGACAATCATCAATAAGCGTGTTTGGGATTCACTGTCAGACTCAGAGAAGGCAGCAATGGAAACTCTGACTTATTCAGTCTGGGCAAGCATGCTTCGTGATTCACGTCTTGATGGCCTTGACCAAGTTGCAAAAGATAAAGCAGCTGGTGATTTGGAAATTATTGATTGGTCAACAGTAGAGCGTAAGAAATTCCGCGAAATTGCTGTTGCAGCATGGTACGATTTTGCTGGTAAGAGCCCACTTGCAAAAGAAGCTCTTGATTCAAACCTATCTTACATGCGCAAGATTGGTCTTATCGACTAATCATCTATTCGCTTTTCTGTGAATAGTTATGATATCTTTAGTACAGGCGGTCTTCGGGCCGCCTGTTTTTTCATGATAACCATTTTTATATGGCCATTTTTTTCATGTCTTATCGGAGCACTTCTACATGACATCTAGACCATCTGACTTTAGCCTGCCTTTTTCAGCCAATCTTGGCTTCCTCTGGACAGAGCATGCGCTGCCCGATGCTATTCGCGCCGCCGCCGCCGCTGGGTTTGGCGCGGTGGAATGTCACTGGCCGTATGATGTGGATGCTGCTGAAATCAAACAGGTGCTCGCAGAAACAGGACTTCCTATGCTGGGTCTCAATACCCGCCGCGGGGATGTTGCGGCTGGTGATAATGGTGTGTGTGCCATTCCGGGGCGTGAGGCTGAAGCACGGGCTGTGATTGATGAAGCAATTGGCTATGCCGGCGCTATTGGGTGCCGCAATGTGCATGTGATGGCAGGCAAGACGGCGGTTGATTCTGCTAGTACGGCCTGTTTTGTTGAAAATCTAAAATATGCGGCAGACAAGGCAGATGCTGCTGGTTGCGGCCTGCTGATTGAACCGCTGAATACCCGAGATGCCGCAGGCTATTTCCTTACCTCACTTGAACAGGCTGCCGATATTCTGGATAAGGTAGGGCGCCCTTCTGTGAAAATTATGTTTGATTGCTATCACATTCAGATCATGCAAGGTGACCTTGTTATGCGGGCACGTGCCTTTGCAGATATGATAGGCCATATCCAGTTTGCTGGTGTACCAGACAGAGGCGAGCCAGACAAAAGTGAGATTGATTATAGCTTTGTGCTGCCGCAATTATGCGAAGACGGCTATGATAGCTTTTTGGGCGCAGAATACCGGCCAAGGACAACAACAGATGCAGGCCTTGGCTGGATGGAGCGGTTTCGCCGCTAGGGCGTGTCGGCGCGCTGGGCACGGCTTTTCTCAAGAGCATGTTCGCGCATCAGCACATACAAGCCCGACGTCACGATAATCCCCATCCCGATAAAGCTAGTAGTGTTTGGCAGATCGCTAAAGACAATAAGACCAAAAATAGTTGCCGAAACAAGCTCTAGATATTGTAGTGGGCCCAAAATCGTGACCGGGCAGAACCGGAATGCATAGGTTAAAAACATATGTGCAATGGTTGCTGTTAGCCCAACGCCCGCCAGCAGTAGCATATCATAGAATGATGGCCAGACAGGGTCGAGATATGCATTTCCGCTTCCCTCATAGATAATGATAACTGGCACGATAATAAGAGCCGCTGCGATAGATGTATTGAGCTGAAGGGTAATCGGCGAGATATGTTGCGCCATCTTGCGGGTTAGAAGCAGGTAGAACGCAAAGCAAACCGCTGTTCCGATGGGAAACAGAGAGGCAAATCCTATCGTGTCATATTGTGGCTGAATAACAAGCAAAGCACCGGAAAACCCAACGCCGCAGGCACTAAGGCGTCGCCAGCCAAGCTTCTCTTTTAATAAAACAGCCGCAAGAAGAAGTAAGATAAAAGGCTCAACAAAAAAGATAGCAAGCGCATCTGCAAGCGGCAGGTCGCGCAAAGCAGCAAAAAAGAGACTGGAGGCGCTCAGAATAAGCGCGCCACGTGTCAGATATAACAGGCTTTCTGAACCTGATGGCAAGAGCCGCCCGCCAAACCATAAGGCAAAGGGCAGAATAATCACAATCTGCACAACAAATCGTGAAGCAGAGATCTGAAACAAAGGAATAGTTTCCCCTGCAAGCTTGGCAAAAACATCAATTGTTGGACCAAAAACAACAAAGCCAAGCATCAGAAGAATACCAAGAACAGGACGCATCATAGCGTTATGGGTGGCTTGTATAGACACAGGAATGAGACACTTCTTTCATAACTTCGCTGTACGGGCAGTCGTTCCGGTATAGCTGAAATCGGTAGGATGTAAATGTGGATTATGCTAACTCTAATAGCCTTAGTCCGTAATGTACTGTTTTCCTAGCAGGTGATTTTTATGACTTCCTTTTCTTTGTCTTCATGGCGCCGCCCAGAAATTCTGTTGATGGTGATGGCGGGCGCCATGCCGATTGCCTTCTGGTCTTGGTCTGTTCTGTTGAATAATTTCACGATTGAGTTCGCCAATTTTACCGGCCGTGAAATTGGGATATTACAGTCGCTGCGCGAAGTGCCTGGCTTTTTATCGTTTCTGGTTGTTTATCTGCTTCTGGTGATTGCAGAACAAAGGCTGGCCCTTCTGGCGCTTGGTATATTGGGTGCTGGGGTTGCGATGACGGGATATTTTCCGACAGTCATCGGGCTTTATATCACAACGGTTATCTCCTCAATTGGCTTTCACTATTATGAAGCCTGCAACCAGTCTTTGACCTTGCAGTGGCTCGATAAGAAGACAGCGCCAGAAACGATGGGGAAAATCTATGGCGTTGGCGCCTTCACCCAGCTGCTTACGCTTAGTGTTATTCTGTGTGTCTATATGGCGGGTGTTGGCTCGTTCTCATGGGAAGCGCTTGCCGGCACTGATGGCCTTGTGAACGATATTTCATCATACCAGCTCTTTTATGTTGGGGCAGGAATTGTCACTATCTTAATGGCGTTATTTGCGTACATGGCATTTCCTCATTTTGGGGAGAAAGTCTTTCAGCGTCGCCAGATTATTCTGCGCAAACGATACTGGCTTTACTATGCGCTTACCTTTATTGCAGGCGCGCGCCGGCAGATTTTTCTGGTTTTTGCTAGTTTCCTTATGGTGGAGAAATTTGGCTACTCGCTGGCGCAGATTACAGCATTATTTCTGTTAAATGCGGCCTTTAATATGTGGCTTGCCCCGCTGGTTGGTAAAATCATCGGCCGGGTAGGTGAGCGCGTTGCTCTTGTTGTTGAATATATAGGCCTCATTATTGTGTTTATTGCCTATGCCTTTGTTGAAAGCGGCACAGTGGCAGCAGGGCTTTATGTAATTGACCATATGTTCTTTGCCTTTGCGATTGCTATCAAAACCTACTTCCAAAAAATTGGCGCGCCTGAAGATATGGCAAGCACAGCAAGCGTTGCCTTTACGATTAATCATATTGCTGCTGTCGTGATCCCTGCGGCCTTTGGATTTATCTGGCTGATAAACCCATCTGCGGTATTTTTTGCCGGTGCTGCTATGGCGGCTCTCTCACTCATTCTATCTTTGAATGTGCCGCGTAACCCTGAAGAAGGCCATGAAGTTGTCTTTGGGCATCGTGGTGAACGGATTGCCGCATAAGCCGGGCTAACAGCCTTCTGCGAACCTAAATCTGGAAAGGAAGGGTATTACCAGAATTGGCAGGTTGCTGACACGCGTCTATTTGGTTGTGAGTCAACATAATCCTGACCGGGCTTTGCAAATCTGTAGCGCATCCCCCAAGAGGGTTTGTCAAAGTTTACAATTGTATCACCCCAGATAAGTTTCCCGCGGTGACGATGTTTTGCAACCTGTCAAAATGCTTCGTTATTGCCCATCCTAAAAGTCTGCTTTTCATTGGTTGGGCACCATGTTTTCCACTCTTGATTGCTTTTTCTGACAAAAACCTCTTTGGTGAAAAAGCCTTCAAGTTTGAAATAACGAATTCCTAACCCTTTTACTTTGCATTCAATCGTTGTGGTTGCAAGTGTTGGCGTTGAGATGATTGCTGAAAGACACAAGCATAGGAGTAAAGTCCGAAACATCTATCTTAATCTGAAATAAATAATTTAAAAAAAGCCTACCCTTAATAAATGAAACCTTGCTACCTTAGTCAATATTTTTGCTGATACATCAGGCATATATCAATCTGCTTTTTTTTATAAATAAGATAATAAAAATCGTGAAACACTAAAACAGTTACGCGCTACCAGGGAGCGTATGGGGAGAGAAAATGGATTACGTGCATTGGCAGTTTGACAAGGATGAAGACGGCACTGGCTGGATGGTGATGAATGTTGAGGGTAGTTCGGTCAATATTCTAAAACGGTCTGTTATCGAAGAAATGTCAGCGCTTGTCTCGGAAATTGAAGCAGATGATAGCCTAACAGGTCTTTGTTTTATCTCTGGCAAGCCGGGCGGATATGTCTATGGCGCTGATATAAACGAATTCTCTATTCTGCAAACCGAAGCTGAAGTTGCTGAATTAATGGATCTGGCACATGGCGTTTTTGCCCGCCTTGAAGCGCTGTCACTTCCCACCGCAACGGGTATAAATGGCATTGCTGTTGGCGGGGGGCTTGAAATAGCTCTGCCGTTTGGCCGGATTGTTGCTATCGATAGTCCGCGCACACAGCTTGGGTTCCCAGAGGTCAGTCTTGGTATTATGCCGGGCTATGGCGGCACAGGCCGCGCTGTTCGCCGCATTGGTGTCGCCCGCACGCTGGAGATGGTACTGACCGGCCGCATGGTGCGCGCCACTGAAGCTCTGGAATGGGGGCTTGTTGATGCGTTAGTTGGCAATGAGGATATGTTGCGTGGCGCGCTGAAGGATATGCTAACACTTGAGGCTCCAGAGGCAGTGCAGGAAACAGCTGAAGATATTACAGCGGCGCTCTCAGCTGCTGAAGATAAATATCTTAGCCGTGCACACCGCTATCAGGACCCTACACCGTTCAGAATTCTGGACCATTACAGGGCTGTGAGTTGTGATGCACAGAAGCTAACGGCAACCGAACGCGACAGCTTCCCAAACATGTTGCTATCTGAAACCAGTGTTCATTTGCGGCGTGTCTTTCAGATGACAGATGCTGTGCGTAAATCAGCGCGCGGCGATAGTAAAATTCAGACAGTTCATGTGATTGGGGCTGGCACTATGGGCGGCGATATTGCGGCTGTTGCAGCAATGCAAGGCTTTGATGTGACGCTAACAGACCGTGATGGTGCGGCTATTGATGCAGCTTTGGTGCGCGCTACCGCGTTGTATGAGCGCCGCATTAAGGATGATACAAAACGTGCAGCAGCCCAAGCCCGCCTGACAGGTGATAAGGCAGGAGCCGGTGTAAAGGTTGCTGATATTATCATTGAAGCTGTGGCTGAAAATCTGGATATCAAAAAAATTGTATTTGCCGCAGTAGAAGCAGATGCCAAGCCGGATGCTATTCTTGCAACAAACACATCTTCTATTCAGATTGAAGATATTGCTGAAGGCCTTTCCTCGCCGGAACGTCTTATCGGGCTGCATTTCTTTAACCCTGTTCCGGTTCTGCCGTTGGTTGAGGTCATTGCCGGCGCTCTCTCTGATGAGAGCTTCCTTGAACGTGCAATGTATTTCTCAGGTCAGTTGAAGAAGATGCCCGTGCGCTGTAAGTCAACCAAAGGCTTTTTGGTCAATCGTGCGCTTCTGCCCTATCTGTTCAAAGGTATAGCTGAGATGGTTGCTGGCACACCGGCCGATAAGATTGATGAAGCATTAGTAAGGTTCGGGATGCCGATGGGGCCGATTGAGCTTGCCGATCAGGTTGGTCTTGATGTGTGCCGCGATGTTGGTCTGGTTCTAGGAATGCCGGAGGCTGCGGCCACGGCCCTTGAAGATAAGCTAGCGGCTGGCACATTGGGCCGAAAGACAGGCTCAGGCTTTTATGATTGGGATGGTAAGAAAGCGGTGCGCCCCCGCGCATCATATGATGTACAGGAACTTGAGGCACTTGCAGAAACATTGCTGGCGCCAATGGTCGAAAAATGCCGGACAGCTGTATCAGAAGGTATTGTTGCAAACCGTGATGATGCTGATTTTGGCTGTATTATGGGTATCGGTTTCCCGCGCTTCCGCGGCGGCCCGCTCGGATGGGCAGATTATCCGCGCAGCTAATTGATAAGGGGTATTACGATGGCAAAAAGGGCAGCATAAGCTGCCCTTTTTTGTCGATGACGACAGGTCATTTAAGAGATTATTCCTTTGGCGTGACTAGATTTTAGTATCAATAATCACAGCAATACCCTGACCGCCGCCAATACACATTGTTGCAAGGCCATAGCGCCCGCCTGTGCGATGGAGCTCATAAGCCAGCTTTGTCATGATGATAGAGCCTGTTGCGCCAACCGGATGCCCGAGCGCAATCGCGCCACCATTTGGATTTACCATATCTGATGAAAAGCCTAATTCTTGTGAGACAGCACAGGCTTGCGCCGCAAACGCTTCATTGCTTTCAACAATATCAATATCGCCTGCAGTAAGACCGGCACGTTCAAGCGCCATCTTGGATGCCGGAACCGGACCCATACCCATGATGCGGGCCGGCACACCGCCAAAACCATAGCTGACGATTTTTGCCAGGGGCGTTTTGCCAGATTTTTCGGCCATCGCAACGGTACCAAGTGTTACAGCAGAAGCGCCGTCATTGATGCCAGATGAATTTCCAGCTGTCACCATGCCTTCTTTATCAAAGGCAGGCCGCAATCCTTGTAGCGTGTCTAAGGTTGTGCTGCTGCGGACATGCTCATCAACCTGAAAGCTTATTGTTTGTTTCCGGCTCACAATATCAATAGGGGTAATTTGATCGGCAAAATAACCGGCTTCGATGGCGGCAACAGCGCGTTGCTGACTAGCAAGCGCAAACGCATCCATAGCCTCACGGTTAATATTATAATCTTTTGCGACATTTTCAGCCGTGATGCCCATATGACCAATGCCAAACGGGTCATGCAAAGCGCCAAGCATCATGTCAGTCATTTCCCCATGACCAAGACGCGCGCCCCAGCGCATGGCGGGCACAAGGTAGCCGCCGCGGCTCATTACTTCTGAGCCGCCTGCAAGAACAGCATTTGCATCACCCAGCATGATAAGTTGTGCGGCGCTCACAATTGCCTGAAGGCCTGAACCGCAGAGCCGGTTCACCGTTAGGGCAGGAGCTGTATCGGCCATGCCAGCACCAATAGAAATACACCGAGAGATATACATATCTCGTGGTTCTGTATGGATAACATTACCAAAGACAGCATGACCAAAATCATCAGCTGTCAGGCCTGAGCGTTCAATCGCTGATTTAGCTACTTCAATTCCTAGATCGATAGGCGTTTTATCTTTTAACGTGCCACCAAAAGTGCCAACAGCTGTGCGTGTTGCCGAAAGAAGAAAGACATCCTGCATTTTGTTTATTCCTTGTTTGGTCCGTTTGTTTTATGTGAATAGGCGTTTGTAATGCGCATGTTTGGCTGCGACATTATCATCCATCAACAGACACTGTTTTAACAAGTGATAAAAGCGCGCCAGTCATTTCAGTTAGCCCCATGTCACCACCAAATTCCATTGGACGCAACAGTCTGTCATGGAATCCTTTAGAAACGGCCTGTTCTATAATCTGGCCGGCATCTGACATGTGTGAGTTGCCGGATAATTCAGCCAGCCAGTCCAGCATTAATGAGCCGCTGAGAACAGCAGCAAGCGGATTTGCTTTATCCTGACCCATAATGTCTGGCGCAGAGCCGTGTGCAGGCTGAAACAGACAATGATTATCTCCGATTTCAGCAGAGGCTGCCATGCCCATGCCGCCAACAAGCCCGCCGGCTAAGTCAGAGAGAATGTCTCCAAAGATATTTTCCATTACCAGCACATCAAAATCCCACGGCTTGCGAACAAGGTCCAGAGCCATCGCATCTACATAGGCATAACGGGCTGCGATATCAGGAAATTGTGCTGCGCGCTCATCAAAAATAGTCCGGAAAAAAGCAAAGGCCTGAAAGACGTTTGCTTTATCAACGCACGTCACCTCACCTTTGCCGCCACGAGCTTTGCGTCGCTGTGCCAGCTTAAAGGCAAAATCGGTTAGCCTTTCGGTCACAGAACGGGTAATCCGCAATGTCTCACGGGCTTCGGTATTATCTGTTTTCGGGCTTCGGTTATGAACGGCGGCAGTATAGAACAGCCCTTCGGTACATTCTCTGATAATGACCATATCAAGCCCGGCTGCTTCTGGAGCAGCCAGCCTTTGCGGTGCATTAGGGTAGGCTTTTACGGGGCGGACACCGGCATAGAGCTCATATTTTTCACGCAGTCTGAGATGCGGGGAAATTTCTGTTCCATCTGCTGAGCGAATAGAAGGCAGGCCGATAGCGCCTAGGAAAATAGCGTCAGCCTTTCCAGCACGTGCCTCGCCATCCTGTTCGATATCCTGACCTGTCTCGCTATAATAGGATGCACCAGCAGAAATCGTATCATAGGCAAGCGAAAATCCGCCAACACGCTGTTGAACAGCGTCAATAATCGCCAGCGTTGCGGCAGTAACCTCTGTTCCGATGCCATCACCTGGAATAACAGCTAAACTGAATGAATTATGCATCGTTTATCTCCATATCAATTCAGCAACAGCAGTTTATGCAAACGGTATTGGTGCGGTTTCTGCTTTTCTCCATTCATCACCGATAAGAATATCTATCGGCTCATTGGACGCTGAAATGCTTTTGTCTAGCATGGCAATTCCAAGATTGCTTTTAAAATCAGGAGAATAACATCCAGATGTTACTTTTCCAACCTCTCTATTATCTTGGCGGCATGCTAACGTATTTGACAGAGGTGTGATAGGCGATCCTGAGATTTTGACGCCCACTAAATGTTTTTTAATGCCTTCTGCTGCCTGATTTTTTAGCGCCGATTTTCCAATAAAATCATGATCTGATTCAAGGTTCACGTAATTCTCTAATCCGCATTCAAGTGGGGTATCGTTACGGGTCATATCATTACCATATGATAGTAACCCGCCTTCAATACGCTCTATTATGCTAGGACATCCTGCCCGCATTTCATGGTCTTTTCCAATATCCCATAGGTCATCCCACAGGATTGTTCCAAGCGCGGTATCGTGCAGATAAATTTCAAAACCACCTTGCTTTGAAAAACCAGATCGTCCAATCACAAGGTCATGACCCCGCCAGTTAAAATAGCCAAAATTAAAAAATTTAA
>DGJU01000088.1 GCA_002387605.1 Alphaproteobacteria bacterium UBA4588
ACCAATGCCGGGCGCAAACCTGCCGCTTGCTACATTAGGAACCTTTATCCTATGGCTTGGTTGGTTTGGTTTCAACGGCGGCTCGCAGCTTGCGATGGGTACAATTGGTGATGTTGCTGATGTGTCACGTATCTTTGCTAATACAAATGCTGCTGCTGCTGGTGGCTCGCTCGTTGCGCTTGTCCTCACACAGCTTCTGTACAAGAAAGCTGACCTTACAATGGTCCTGAACGGTGCGCTTGCTGGTCTGGTATCCATTACAGCTGAGCCACTAACGCCAACTCTTGGTCAAGCAACGCTTATCGGCGGCTTTGGCGGCGTAATTGTTGTCTTTGTTGTCCCATTGCTTGATAAGCTGAAGATTGATGATGTTGTTGGTGCTATTCCGGTTCACCTGGTTGCAGGTATCTGGGGAACAATCGCAGTTGCTATCACGAACACTGATGCATCACTCAGCACCCAGCTTGTTGGTATCGCTATTGTTGGCGCCTTTACCTTTGTTATCTCGTTCATCGTATGGAAAATCATCGATATGATTATGGGTATCCGGGTTTCAGAAGAAGCTGAGATTATTGGTCTCGATAAATCTGAGCTTGGCATGGAAGCCTATCCTGAGTTTTCTCGCCAAGGCTCATAAGACCTTCAGACTACATCACTCACCGGGTCACAAGACTGTCTCGGTGAGTGATATAAAACGGCTCTTTTGAGCGAGAGTTCTGCTGTTAAGGCAGAACTTTTTTTATGTCTTAATGCTGTCATATATTGAGTTTCTGGCGTTAACAGGATAAGGCAAGAAGGTGTCTTGTTTGCGTTAGGTGCAATATCTTCAAAGGAACTCTTTTATGACCCCTGATTTTCGGAGTGATACGGTTACCAAGCCAGATGATGCGATGCGCGCTGCAATGGCGGCTGCTCCTGTTGGTGATGATGTTTATGGTGATGATCCGAGTGTAAATGCTCTTGAGGAGCGTGTTGCGCAGATGCTGGGAAAGCCGGCGGGGTTATTTGTAACCTCAGGCACACAGTCAAATCTAATTGCGATTTTAGGGCATTGCCGCCGGGGTGAAGAATTTCTCTCAGGCGAGCGTTATCACTCTATGAAAGATGAAGCCGGCGGTGCGGCTGTTCTTGGCAGTGTTGTGCCGCAAACATTACCGGTCGCAGATGATGGCAGTATTTCTGAGGATTCTGTGAGGGCTGCTATCAAGCCTGATGACGTTCATTTGCCGATATCGCGGCTTCTTTGTCTTGAAAATACGGTATCTGGCCGGGTGCAGTCCAAGCGCAATCTTGATAGCTTGACGAGCATTGCGCGCGAACATGGTCTCAAAACGCATCTTGATGGTGCCCGTCTGATGAATGCGGTTGTTAGCTCAGATGTATCAGCATCTGATTATGCGGCCGGCTTTAACTCTGTTTCGCTCTGTATTTCAAAAGGGCTTGGCGCTCCTGTGGGCTCGGTACTTGTCGGGGATGAAGATTTTATTAAGGCTGGTAGGCGTCTTCGCAAAATGCTCGGTGGTGGTATGCGGCAGGCAGGCGTGATTGCGGCTGCTTGTGATTATGCGCTCTCATATAATATTGAGAGGCTAGCTGACGACCATCTAAGAGCCTCTGGGGTCGCCCGCCGGTTATCGGAAATCGATGAGGTGCATGTTTCGCTCAATGAGGTTGAGACAAACATGGTTTATCTACAACTCCCCGATGATGTTGCGCCGGGGCTAAAAGCGTTTTTGGCCGAACGTGGCATGACGATAAGCCCGCCCTGTCCAAAATTCAGGCTTGTCATGCATAAAGATATTACAGATGCTGCTAGTGATAGTCTGGTTGAAGGTATTGCAGACTTCATGGCGCAGTGCCGCTCATAGCACCCAAATTTTGCCTTATTTCTGGTAGATAATGTAGGGTAATAAAATGATCATAGTGGCGTTCATACCGGTTTTGTAATATTCTTTCGTCCTTTTACGGGCTCCTTATTTTATGATATCGTTGTGCAGGTTTTGCTAATAGCATGCTGTGCCTTGTGTCAGGCATATTGAATGCTTCTTACGGCACGGTTTTGCCGTGTGATGTGGTAAGTCGAGGAACAGGAAGGGACATGTCATGGTAAATCACGCCGGTCACGATGGCACAAACCGACCAGTCAATGACGATACTATTTCGTCGGCTCAGACAAGCGAGGCTGTGAGCCCCAATCTCGGATCAATCTACGGCCTGACACCCAAAGTTGAAGCGGCGTTTCATGAGGCGTTTTCCCAACAGGAATGGCAGCGTGTGCGGATGTTGCTGGACCCGCTTCACCCGGCTGATAAGGCTGACCTGTTTGAGCGGATGGGTATGAAGGAATGTGTCGCGCTCATTCAGCATCTGGGCGATGATTTGGACCCAGAAATCCTGCCCTATCTGAATGATGATGTGCGCGAAGAAATTATTGATAATTTAGGCCCACATATTGTTGCACAATCTGTTACCGAATTAGATTCAGATGATGCTGTAACGCTTGCCGAAGACCTTGACCCTGACGAGCTGGATGATTTGCTTGCGGCATTGCCTGTTCAGGATCGTGAAGTGGTTGAGCAGGGGCTATCCTATCCGGATGATTCTGCTGGCCGGATGATGCAGCGTGAAATGGTTGTTGTGCCGCCATTCTGGACAGTCGGACAGACGATTGACCATCTGCGCAGCTTCGAGCCTGAACGAACTGAATTTTATCTGATTATGGTCACTGACGTTAACGGTCATCCGGTGGGAGAGATTAGGCTTGACCGATTGCTATGTTCGGCCCGCCCGCGCCGGATCAGTGAAATCATGGAAACAGATTTACGCTCTATTCCTGTGTTGATGGATCAGGAAGAAATTGCCTTGCTGTTCCGCCGTTACGGGATGGTAACAACGGGGGTTATTGATGAAGAAGGCAGACTTGTCGGCATCATCACTCTTGATGATATTATTGATGTTATCGATGAAGAAGCAGAAGAAGATCTGATGGCTCTTGCAGGTGTGTCTGACGGTAGTATCCGAACCTCTATCATTGAAACGTTGCGGGCACGTTCCGCGTGGTTGATGCTTAATTTAATGACAGCGGTTCTGGCGTCTCTGGTGATCGGGATGTTTGAAGAGACGATTGAGAAAGTTGTTGCGCTTGCTGTGTTGATGCCGATTGTTGCGTCTATGGGCGGAAATGCTGGCACGCAGACTGTAACGGTTGCTGTCCGTGCGATTGCAATGCGCGAATTCAGCCCAAAGACAGCCATTACATTCGGGATAAGAGAACTTTTTGTTGGTATTTTAAACGGTCTTGTCTTTGCTGTGATAGCCGCTGTACTGTCTTATATCTGGTTCAGACAGCTGGATGTTTCGCTTATTCTTGGCTTTGCGATGCTGATTAATCTAGTCGTTGCAGGGATTTCAGGCACGCTGGTGCCGCTTATTCTTTTGCGGACGGGTGTTGACCCTGCTGTTGCGTCTAGTGTGTTTATTACAACGATTACAGATGTAATCGGTTTTTTCGTCTTTTTAGGTCTGGCAGCGCTTCTCCTGATTTAACAACTTGCCAGCATGACCCGGTGTACTAATTTATCATTATGACAGTTCATTTAAAAAAACTCTCGGTTGGTTCAACCTCTCTTGACTCTCTTCGCAGCTGGCAGGATGTACGGGTTGCAAATGGCCTTCCCATTATCCACCCAACGCGGAATAAGCCCCGCCGGGCGGATGAAATTCTTGATGGTGGCTCGCTATATTGGGTCATCAAAGGCCAGATGGTTGCGCGTCAACGGATTGCTGATTTATGTGACGTTACGCGTGATGATGGCCGTCCAGCCTGCGGCATTGTTCTTGAACCAGGATTATTTCCGGTATGGCCACGCCGCTTCCGTGCCTTTCAGGGATGGCGCTATCTGGAAGTTGATGATGCGCCTGCCGATATGCCGGTCAGCGATGATGCAACCCCGCTTCCCGCTGATCTTGCCTCCGAATTAAGAGAACTCGGCCTGTTATAGCGGTAAGCGTGAAAGCGGCGTGAATTAGGGTGATTTGGCGATAATATGAGCTGCTGGTAAGGAGGCGGAGCGTTTTGCGCGTCGCCATTTATCAGGCATCATAAACTGGCCATTCCAGAGACCGCGCTTTGCATGACGCGCATGTTCCTGAGCAGAATGGTAATCTTTGGAATAGGCTAGATAGGCAACTGCCAGCCCTTTTTCGACAAGCCATTGCGAGATATCTTTATCAGCCTGAAAACAGCGCGCTACTTTTCGCTTGTAGTGGTCAATATCGACGATTTCGCATGATAGTGTTTTTTGATGTGCAAGCAAAAGAAGAAGCGCGTCTTTGGCTGCCTGACCACAGGCGTATTTTAGGCCATTCTCGTCAATGCAGGCTTGTTTTAGCTCCGGGGCATCAATCCCAAATAGCCGAAGCCTTTCTGCGCCAGCCCGCAACGAATCTCCGTCGCTAACCTTGGTGATCACAAAATCCTGTCGTGCTCCTGCTTCGGCTGAAACAGTTAGTAGCACACAAAACCCAAAAACATATAACAGTCGATAAAACACCATAATACCTGCTGCCAGATTAACGCTAGATACCAGTCTAGGCAAGTAGAGGGGGGATGTCGGTTATCAGTTAGGGTTATCGGCCTATCCCAAAAGGGGGGTTAGGTATTATCCGTTTGGGCAGGGAAATCAAGATAGGGATTTGCACTCAGCATGGCGGTTGCTAAATCATCATCTTCTGTGATGTCATCCCATGCAGCTTCGGGATTCAAGGTGGCTGCAATGGCTGTTCCAGCTTCAGGAACGGCAATAAAGGGCCCTTGTGCTTCGGCAGGAACAGGCGCACGTGCCTTCATTCGGGCTAGGGCATAGACACCAGTTGCAATATGGACAATGACAAGTCCGGCAAAATAAGCACGATTAGACACAAATTCCATAAATACCGCGATGAGGGGCGAGCCGACAACAGCGCCAATCCCGTTTACCATAATCAGGGTAGAGGCTGTCCCTACCATCTGGCTGGGCGTAAGATAGTCATTAGCATGCGCGATACACAGCGAATAGATAGTCATGCTAAACCCACCATAAAGCGCCATTAATATAATCAGAGGCCAGAATTGTTCTGCACTGAAAAAGGCGGCTGCTGCTGCGGCAAGGGCCGAGATAATGGCTACAAGAAAGATCACTAACCGTCTATCTAGAATGTCTGACAGACGTCCCACAGGATATTGTAAAACCATTGTTCCAATTGTAACAGCAACCAAAAATAGGGATGCTTGTGATGACGTCATGCCAATGGATTTGGCATAGGCTGTTCCCATACCAAAAGTCATTGCAGTAGAGACGCCTGAAAACAGCATCGCCACCATCGCAAGCGGTGAGATAGAATAGAGCCGGCGCAAAGAGACTTGCTCAGGTGCTGAGAATTCTGGCGCTTGTCCTGCTGTTACAAGAATAGGCACCACAGCAATGGACACAAAAACAGAGGCAATGATAAACAGAAAACTTGTTACGCCATCATCAAGGCCGCCCAGCATTTGGCCCAGCCCCATACCGCCCATGGTGATAACCATATAGATTGATAATATCTGGCCACGTGTCTGATTGGTCGCTTTTTCGTTAAGCCAGCTTTCGACAACAATATACATGCCAGCATAGGTAAAGCCGGTCAGCAGGCGCATGCCTGCCCAAATGCCAGCATTATCTGTGATAACATGGATAAGGGCTGCTGCTGAAGCGATCGCTGATAATGCGCCAAAGGTTCTGATATGGCCAACATTCGATAGAATGCGCGGCACAAAAAGTGACCCTATAAAAATGCCAAGAAAAT
Source organism: Alphaproteobacteria bacterium UBA4588 (assembly GCA_002387605.1). Lineage (GTDB taxonomy): Bacteria > Pseudomonadota > Alphaproteobacteria > Puniceispirillales > Puniceispirillaceae > UBA4588. Next base: position 5,824 of record DGJU01000088.1, read on the forward strand.
ACCCACCCATCATGAAGCCGGTGCCGATGTTGCTGAGCTCAGCTGCGGCGGCCCGCAAGCCCAGTAATATCTGAAGCAGGCCATTGCCAATCATGATCAGAAGAAGGCCGAAAAACAAAGGCCATGTTGATAAAAGAGAGCGAAGCATATACCGATTTACACTCCACTGAAAAGCGCCCGCACAGCGGCGGCATGGTTGATAAAAATGTCAGACTAAATGCGTCGCATTGGGCGTGTTTAATAAATAGCTATCTCTGGTTTCTGTGAGGCTAGTTGAGGGCTTAAACACCTAAAAACGAGTTCACGCAAGAAAAAAAGAAACAATGCCAAAAAAAACCGTGAAACCACTCAAGCTGTGTTCGCAAACAGGCCATTATTACATGTCCGCCACTATGGAGTGAAGGCGGGTTTCAATCAGCAGGCAATCATCATCTACTTGTTGTTTTAATGACGTAAAATCTGGATATCCAGCGAGGCGTGCAATCAGATTGGCCTGTTTGCTGGGAATGTCATTATGGTCTTGATTAGCGGGCAGGCAGAGTCTGAAATAATGCGCAACAGAGACAAGCCGTCCATGGGCGTCACCGAGTTCTGCATAAGGGGCGTCACTCTGTGCAAGGCAGCTTAGCAGAAAACTTGGGGTGAGGGGCTGGATGGCGGCATGTTTTGCGATAAGCCCGCGCCGGTGCCCCGCAAGGTAGGTCAGAAATTCTAAATCCAGAAATCCGCCGCTACGTTTTTTTAAATCGAACGAGGTTGGCGTGCTACTTGCCAGCCGCTCGCGCATATCAATGATATTATCGCGTAACGCCGTCTCAGAGGGAAAGATTTGACGTATCGCGCCAAGAGTATCAGCAATGCCGCTCAACGCAGGAGATGTATCTTGCGTGCCCGTAATTAAAATCGTGCGGGCTTTGAGCAGCGCTAGATGTTCCCATGGCCAGGCTTCATTTTTATAATAGGTTGTTAGCCGGGCTGTATGAACAGCAATCGGGCCTACTGTGCCATCAGGGCGAAGCCGCATATCAATTTCATAAAGTCCCCCTTTGGATGTTGCCACACTCAGCCAGCTGACAATAAGCTGTGACAGCTTAATATAATATGTTGCAAGACCAAGGGCGCGCGGGCCGTCAGAAACAGCCTCCTGATCGCCATCATAGACAAACATTAAATCAAGGTCGGAATGCACCGTCATCATCTGGCTTCCGAGCCTGCCAAGGCCAAGGATGCCAAAGCTGCTATTGGCGATATGGCCATAGCGCCGGGCAAAATTCTGAGAGGCAAGCCAACAGATTTCCTGAATAATAATATCGGCTAGATGCGAGTAATGAATGCCAAATTGCTCATAGCGAATTCTGCCTTCCAGCAGGTGCACTTCGCTGGTAAATCGCTGTTCTTTTGACCAGAGCCGCAAATGGTCAAGGGCTTGTTCATCATCAAGGCCTTGCATACTTTCCTGAAGGCTGTTCTGAAGCTGATCTGGTTGCAGAGCCGGCATAAAGAAATCAGGGTCTAGCATCCGGTCAAGCAAAGAGGGCATCCGGCCCAATATATCGGATAATCGGGGCGCTTTTATCATGATGCTACAGAGCAGGTCGGATAGCTGTGGGTTCTGGCAGAGCAGGGCAAAAAACTGAGCACCAGCAGATAGTCCATCAACAAGATACGCAAAACTGGCAAATGCATCATCCGGCTCTTCTGCACTGGAGAGGCGGGGCATTAACTCTGTGAGCAATTCTTCAAGATAGTTGCGGGCCCGCTCGCCGCGTGTTGCAGACACACCGCCAGCAAGCCATTTGCTAATAATATCTGCCATATCACGCGGCCGGGCATAGCCAAGCTCCGTTAGCCAGATAATAAGCTCTTCTTGTGTCTGGGGGAGACGCGCTGGACCTCGTTGTGCGCGTTGCTGCTGCTTTTTCTCAAGCATATGGTTTAGCACAGGGTGATCAGCTGCCCATTTTGTTTCATTTTGAAGAGTGCTCACAGCCGCGCGCAAGGCTGCGCTATCGGCGTAGCCCATAAAGCCGGCAAATTTATCAAATTCTTCTTCATTGCGCGGCAGGGCATATGTCTGAGTATCTTTTTGATATTGAAGGCGGTGTTCAATACGCCGCCACGCAATATAATTCTGGCTTAGGATTTCAGCTTTTTCTGGTGATATCCATCCGCCGGTAGCACATAGATTAAGGGCGCGCAGTGTATTGCCAACTTGCAGCCCTGTATGACGCCCGCCTTCGAGTAATTGGAGGCTGTGGGTAAGAAGCTCAATATGCCGAATAGCATAGGCACCTTTTTTGACGTCCATTCCCAGCAAGGCTTCTGGCGTAGGGAGATGTTGTAACCATGACTGCAAATCATCAATGACCGTAAAATCACGCACCCGGCGCCAAATAAAAGGCGCAATGCGTGCCAGAAATTTTTTGCCAAGCTCACAATCTCCAGCAATCGGTTTTGCCCGAATGAAAGCAGCACGCTCCCATGACCTAGCCGTAGTTTCATAATAGGATGCTGCGGCATCAATATCCAGACTGACAGCCCCGCCGCCCATATCGGGGCGCAAGCGCAAATCAACGCGCCAGCCAAAGCCATCAGATGTCTGGCGTGACAAAAGCCGGCTAAGAGAGCGCGTAAGGGCAATAAAGTGGCTGGCGGGCTTCTGAGAGCCTTTAGAATCATGCAGGATAATTAAATCAATATCAGATGAAAAATTGAGCTCTCCGGCCCCCAGTTTTCCCAACGCCAAAATAACCCAGCCACTGCCGGTAGGAGAGGCAGAAAGAAGATGTTCAACACAGCCCTTCACAGCCTGTTCAGCAATTAATGACAGTCTTTGATAGCTTGCGGTGATATCATCATGGCCCCATAATTCACTGAGCGCGATGGCAAAATGGCTCCGGTTGCGCCAGTGCCGTAATGCCTGCTCACGTTCAGAATCTGTTTGATTTTGGGCGAGTGTTTGTTGCCATTCAGCATAGGCTGAGCTCAGGATTTCATCAATTTTCCCTGAATAAATATCAGCAATATCAGTAGCAAAAAGACGCGATTGCAGATGCAGAAATGAGCTAGCGAATAAGATAGGTGCCAGAGCGTGGCAGATATCAGGTGCGGCGGAGGAAGCCGCAGGCGCCATGATGCCGCGTGCTTCATTATTCCATTGCTCTGAATGCTGTTTCTGGTGGTCAGAAAATTGGGGCAAGAAAGGTGGTGACATAAAAGGTCTTCTCACTCACAAGGACATTTTCATAATGGTAGGCAATCATAATGCTAAACGCTCATCCTATCTTTGACCATAGCGCGCGTCACATCATCATATAGTCAGCTATCATAGTGCCAGTAGAGGAATTTTCCCAGCACGGATAGCACGCACCCGCAAGGCCCAGCGTATCCCTAGAATAATGGCATTCACAAACAGACCAACAGCCAGCCCAGCCCATATTGAAACCGGTCCCCAGTCAAGGATAAAAGCCATATAGGCGCCAGACCCTATGCCAGCACCCCAATAGCCAAAAAGCCCAATAATAGCGGGTATTTTAGTATCGTTCAGGCCCCGTAATGCGGCTGTTACAATCGCCTGCATACCATCAGATAACTGAAAAATAGCTGTGATAATCAGCATGGGAACAGCAATAACTAATACATCATCAAAGAGGGGATCGTCTGGCTGGATAAACAGACCCGTCAGAAATTCAGGAAAGATGAAAATAACCAACGTTAACGGAATGGCGACGAGCGCCCCGCAGATCATTGAGGCATTACCATTGGCAGATACTAATGCTGGATGACCTGCACCTGCCGCGCCGCCAACACGGATAGCAGCAGCTTGTGCAAGTGACAGAGGTACCATAAAGGCAATCGCCGCAATCTGATTGGCAACCGATGCTGCGGCCAGAGCAGATGTACCGAACAGCCCTATCAGCAGAGCCGCTATAATAAACATGCCAGTCTCTGATAGCACCAATAGGCCATTTGGCGAGCCAATACGAAGAATGCGTTTGATAATATGAAAATCCAGAACCCACCAGCGCATATAAGGGCTTACCTGACGGAAGGGTGCGCGAAGACCGATAAGAGCGCCCAAGGTAAGAGCCATCACGATATAGCTTATGGTTGTTGCAAGGGCGATGCCTTCAAGACCCATTTGTGCAAATGGACCAATCCCCTGCGATAAGCACTCATTCAGCGCTATATTAAGCCCAAGCCCCAGAAGGGTTGCATAAAGCTGGGGTGCTGGCTCGCCATGGCCGGATGAAAAAAACCGCATTGCAAGGAAGACAAAGGTGAAGGGCAGGCCAAGAGAGGTCCAGAACAGATAGGGTTCAGCATGGCGTGAGAGCGTTTCATCCTGTCCCAGAAATATCAGGATATCACTGCCATAAAAAACAGCAGGCATGGAGAGAATGCCAATCACAAACGCAATGATCAGCCCCTGACGGAATGTCCGGCGCGCTATTTTGCCATCACCGCTTCCAAGCGCCTGAGCTGTAAGGGGGGCAATGACAGCAAGGATGCCGAGGGCGATAAAATAAAACGGGTGGTAGAGCCGGGTTGATAAGGCTGAGGTCGCAAGGTCTAAGGTAGAGAGTCTTCCTGCCATCCAAAGGTCGGAGGTAAGAATGCCAATAGAGGCGAGCTGTGCCATGCAAATCGGAAGCGCAAGCCTTACGACGGCAGGAATTTGAGCAAAAGTCAGCGTCATAAACCAAGGGACTTTCTAAAAATAATGAAGCGATGAGACATAACCCAAAACCTGACTTATCGCAGAGACGAAAAACGCTGGCACAGAAGAATTTTATATAATGCTACGAGATATCCTTC
>DGJU01000033.1:0-15356 GCA_002387605.1 Alphaproteobacteria bacterium UBA4588
AATATCCCAAAGTTGACAGATTTTTAAAAAACCTGAACACTTTCATTTTAGCACCTATGAATGGAAATAAAATGTTTGGGTTGTTTGACAAAAGGATGAAGTATTTAAAAAGAGACAAACACCCTCTAGCAAAGAAAGCAATCCATCTGTATGCCGGGGACAACAGAAGTTATAGTTATTATTGCGGTGCAACTGGTTCAGATGTAAATGATTGGAATACCTTCAAAAGCTGGATTATAAATTGGGTATTAGGAGGTAAGGTTGAAGATGGTGAGCTACTGGAACTTTACCTGCAGTGGGCCGAAAGCGAAGTTGGGACGACTGATTCAACACGCAAATTAATTGTGAATTATTGGTCAAACGGTGGCCCTCCAGCTTTTAATAAGAAAGATGACGTTTCTGGACAATTTTGGATTTTTGCTGCGTGGGTAGAACCTTATGGATCATGAAACCGGCACAAAATTTAAATTTTGGACAGTATCCTCCTTTTTCTTTATCAAACATTCTCTGAGAATGACAACTTCAGAACCACTTGCATAAACTGGGTCGCCATTAGATGTATAAGTCTTAAATTCTATCTTCCCATCTGAGATCCATCGTTTATTTATTATGCTAACATTCGTATCAGTGTCCTCAAATAAAGCTAAATACGCGGCATTTTCAACCGCCCACGCAATTTTTTTGTCGCTAACTGAACCTGGTTCAAATTTGGACGCTAGGTATGGATAATTTTTCCACATTTCGAGAGTTGGTATGGCCTCCTCCAAAAACGAACCATTTACTTTCGTAAATCTAAAATAACCATTTTCATTCTTAGCCAAAATTTCTTTAGCACTGACCTGAAATGCCATATCAATTTCAGCTGACAATTCCGGAATAATTTCTTTTTGCCGGTAATCTAGCAGAGACCAAACTCGAATTGAGCTATCTTCGCCCCACGATAGAAGGTTAGCAGAGAAATCTAAATTAACTCCTACTATAGGTGCCTCATGGTCCACTATTACGGCTAGACAATCACCGGCTTCCTTATCCCAGATACGAATTGTCCCATCTTCTGACCATGATAAAAATCTATCAGAATCAACTTCCTTCAAGCCCCAAACAGCGTCACTATGTCCCTTATATTCAGTTATCAATTCACCATTTAACAAGTCCCAAGCTTTTATCGTTCCATCCTCTGAACAACTAATGACGCTGTGCTCAAGTAAACAAATTTCCGTAATTTCTTCAGCATGTGCCTCAATTTTGTAGAGAATCGAACTTGTTTCAAGATCCCAGGTAATTAGCCTGTTTGACGAGACAGCCAGTACTTTGTTCACATCGAAAATCTTCAACAAAGTGGGCATTTGATTGAAGCAATCTAATCGTACAACTAATTTACCGTTAAGTGCGTCCCATACATCGACAAAGGAATCCCAAGTAGCTGCAACAACATAGGAACCATTCGCTATTACAAAGTCTTGAACGGGGCCAAATCCAGCCTTTAGTGTGCGCACAACTTTTCCATTATGAGAGGACCAAATTTTGATACTACCATCCCAACTTGAACTAACTAAAAGATCTTCATTAAAATGGCTTATCATTTTAACTTGATCGACGTGCTTATCAGAACTTTTACTCTGAATATCTTTAAGTGATAGGTCCCAAAGCTTTAACGCCCCATCGTATGACCAAGAAACTAATAGTTTAGGCCGTATTTCAAGAGCGCCCTCAACAGGATCCACATGTCCGCGCAAAATATATTTCTCACTGCCGTCAGTTGAATCAAACAATCTTAAGGAGCCATCAGTGCTCCAGGATAAGGCTCTTCCCTTTCCTATATCCATGAGGCCGTTGATAGAACTCCCTTCTGAATGCCCGTTCAATGTAAACAAAAGTATCCCATTTTCATCCCAGATTTTTACACCCCCTTGAAGGGCAGAACGTGAGATAATATTTTGATTTTCAAGCTGTATAGCTTCCCATACTGAGTATTCGTGGCCACTCATTATGGCTTTGTTTTCTCCGGAAACATTCCAAAGTCGCAATGTTGCGTCTCCAGAGGATGAGATAATTTGAGAGTTAGATAATTGTAAAGCTGAATAGACTGAACCTTCATGCCCATTAAAAGTGGATAGTAATCGTCCATCTTTAAGGTCCCAGACTTTTAAAAGTTTATCCTCAGAATACGATAAGAACTTATTATCATTTAAAAAGATAACACCATTTATTTCGTCTTCATGAGCTTTTGTTTCAAACTTCAAATTAAAGTTTGGCCCAGACCACATAGAGAGTAGCCCCTCCTCTCCCCATGAGACTAAGTTCCCATCGTCTGAAAGACGTGCATTTTCTATCGAAGTTGTCCTATTAAAATCAGAATTTAAAAGTTCTAATTCAGGATATTGCCACACTTTTACTGAGTTATCAGAAGACCAACTAATCAACTTATTTGGACCAATGAAGGCAATGTCTAAAACTTCACCTGCGTGGCCATTCACTATTTTTAAGCAGTCGAATGTATCGACATCCCAAACCCTTAATTCTCCATTTTCAAGACCTCCAACGATAAAATTTTCGGGACTTATTTTGCAGACTGTCAACCCAAATGGACTAGTGTAAATAATTTTATCACAAGAAGCTTTTTCAATATTCCAGCGTCTGATGGTATTATCGTTAGCCCACGACAACATGTGATGATCATCTATTTTATACACATTTTTTACACAACCTTGATGCCCTAAATATGTTCGCAAGCAACGATCAAATAACTCTATATCACCAGTTATCTCATTCCAATAACGTCTACCTTCATCAGCTTCAAACTGTATCTTCAACAGTTGGCTTCTAAACACTGCAAAATTCTGATAGGTATGGATTATCTGTTCAAATATTCTGTCAGCCGGCCAAAATTTATCTGCCTGATTGAATAGATGCCCGAGTGAAATTGCTATTTTTTGCCAAAGTTTTAAATTAGATTTTTCAATTAATACTCTTGGAAGTTTTCGTGTCTCTAAAAAATCTTGGACCCATTCATAGTGTCGATTTAATTTTAATCGCTTTAAGGTTAAAGGAATATTTTGAAGACCTTTTAACGCTAATTCATGGTCGCCAGACCGAAGGGCGTGTCGACACGAAAAGTGCAGGGAATAATCGGCTGCATCGACTTTTTCTATAACATTAAGACGGTTGATTAAAGGCTTTGACAAAGCCTGATGTATCTCTTTTATTGTTTTTGATCTTATCTTCAAGGCAATGTCTCTTTTATCCCAACGCACCCCGACCAAAAAGAACTCTAAGGTAAAGAAAATTATTATAAATAACGATTTTTACTTTATAAAATCAGTAAATTATTAAATTAAAATGAGGTTTATTTCCCAGGTTCAAATGCCAAGAATTTTCTTTTTGAGAGCTTTGTACTCAGCGTCATCTATCAAACCTTCATCAAACAATCTTTTGGCTGACCCTAGATCATTAAATGACTCAGAATTGTCTTCTGATGCCTCCATCACTGCTTCAATTGTTGTATTTTCTGACGTTTTAGCGGACCCTGGATCTTCAACTAAATTTCCTACTGCCTCGTTAATATCAACATCAACTGAGGTAAAGAGTGGCAAATCAAAATTTAAAGGGTTTTTTAACTGTGCTACACCCATCCAATCATTTGGCAGACAAATTTCTTCTAAGTAAGCAGCTAAGTCAAAAAATCTATTCCTTAGTACATGGTCATCGTCACTATTCCAAACATCTCTCATTTTTGTCAGAGGGTCTAGTTCCATCCATGACGAATATTCTGTTACTTGATAATCATCCATTTGTTTTTCATACCAATTAGAGGGATTTGGGTTGTCTGCAAATCGACTTGTCTGCTGACCTCCACCAAGTAGCCAAAACTCTACAAAATGATAATAGATTATCTTTGGAAGATTTATTCTCCATTCTTGTGATTGAGAGAGAGTGTTATCAATATGAGCACTCCAAATCTGCTGTAGCCAGTTCCAGTAAACGTTGAAATCATTCTCATCTTCTAACAAACAAAAGTTTTTAAAATTTACGTGAGGGCAATTTCCACCGCCCAAACCCTCGTAAGCAGCGCGCCCATTTTCTGTTGCACAACGAGGACCTATTTCTTCTTTTTTTCCGAACCCAAACATAGTGATTCCTTTTCAATTATCTGCGCTTTCTCGCGCTCAAAAATAATTTAAGGTATTATCTTTTTCATTTATCTAATCAGTTTGAATGGTTTGTCTTTAAAGTTACTTAAAAAGTTAAGATAGCCACTGGATTTATTATCCAAATGCATTTTCAATTTACCAAATAATTATTCGAGAAAGCTTTATCCCTCAAAACCATCAATAATCGTTCTTAGCACCATCTGCACATAGCCCTCAATCCAAGCATCACTATTTAGAAATCCTTCAATCTCTTGAAGATTTTCTCTTGTTAGGTCAGAAATATTTGTAACACCAAAATATTCTTGGATATCTGGAAGCACCCAATCATAGGCTTGTTGCTCAAATTGATCACCAAGTTTCCCCATTTTTTTTATTTCAAAACTCATGATAATCTAAAAACTCCTTATAAAACGCTCAATAACAAACTTCAGTAAATTAAAATGTCGCCTAGGAAGTCCGAATGATTAATGTTCACATGGGTTCCACAGTGATTGATTTCCTTTTCAACTTTCAACATCTCATTCACAACCTTAAAATTCAAGTCAGTATCTGAATAAGTCTTGATGACATAGCGTTGGGTTTTCTTCAAACGTCACCTTCTATAGAGCTATAATTAAGATTTTGATGATATTATGAAGCATCAAGTTATGATTTCTTCTGTAACATTATCGACGATAACAGGGTTCTCAAAATACTCTATATCCGGTTTTGAAAATCTATTTGTTAACCACTCAATTCTAGCATCATCAAACCAAGCGTCCGCGTTTTGTCTATTGTCGAAACAGTATATTCCGCCGCCAATAGATTTATCTAAGTCACATATATAATTTTTTCGAATTAAGCCCTTTGTGTCTCTGTACATAGGAGCAGTTTCCTCAAACTTCCCCTTTAAAGTTTCAAGGTCCAGGTCTTTTGGAATTTTGAAGGTAACTTTTACGATTAGCATCACACACTCCGAGAAAAGAAGGTTTTAACAATTAGTCTTCCAGAGGTCGTTAATTTTGCCAAGCTTTAAAAAAGAGCTTCCTGAAAGCAGCCTACGTTTAGGGAGCAGAAAACAACTATAAAATTTGCTACTATTTGTGTTTAAACGAATGTTGTGGCATATTCCTAAAGCCCATTAATCTTCATCCATTTCGTCCAAAAAAGATTAGAAATTCACTACAGGTCCGGCTGATACACTTCATGTTCAGGGTCTGTCAGGCACTCATACACAAAATTTGTCGCAGCCATTAAAAATGGATTACTATCATTGAGAAAATCATTGCCTGAATTGTCCGAACCCTCCAAATCAATGGACGCTAAGATATTAAAATGCACCCCAAAAGACTTCTGCACAGATTGCGTAAGCACATCATGATAAAGGCATAATCGCCCAAGTTTTTCGTCCAACCAAGAACCCTCAGATTCCTGAGCTTCAGACATAATTTTAGCTGGGTCTAGCCCGTATATCCCAAACGCATCAAGCAACTTACAAATCAAAACAAATGTCTGATATTGGTAATTCTCAGCATTAAAAGTTTGTAAATCTAAGTCGGGCTTATCAGACATAAAATCCTCAAGACCTTCAATTAACATCATACGGCGCAGATAATCTGGATGTGCTTGAAACCACTCAATTGAACGGCTCTGAAACCATTCTAAAAACACCGAATAGCTCTCATTCCCTCTTTCTGTGCTTGATAATGTAGCTTCAATAATTTCTGGATCATCCCAAAATGACTTATCCAAATAATTAATCACCCCTCCATTTATCGCCAAAAATTTCAAGAGGTAATTTTTATCCTTTTTGAGAGAATCCGGAATATGTACAAAATCACCTGGGGCGTCTTTTATTCGCTTTTCAATGAGCGCGCTTTGGGTTTCAAAAAAATTAGGTGGGCAATCTTTTAGAATAAATACAGAGCGTGGTCCTTCTTCAATCGCTGCCCGAATGATATCTTCGTCGGATTTCAAAGCATCTGGAACGAAGTGCCAATTATCCCCTCTTGTCTGTAGGGCGCGCAAAACAATATTTTTATCTGATAAATGGTCTGGCCAAATAGCATTGAGATCATTGCCTGTACCATCTTCTACTAAGCGAAGAGAAAAATTTTTATCTTTAAGAATGTTGATTATCTGAGGGTGGGCTTTTATTTCTTCTGGAACCTTACCTTGATGGCGCCAGCCAAAATCCGCCACAATTCTGGGTTTATCCAAAATAGCTTTGGCAACAAATTCTATATCTGTAAGAAGCATCTCTGATGAGGCGAAAAAATGTTTAAGAGAAATATTTGTAGCCCTTAACATAATTTGGTCATCTTTTAAAATTTCTTCTGGAGCATCTAAAAAATCTAGTGTGTTGGCTTCATGTACTAATGCAGCCTCAAGGACCTCTGGCTTAAATTGTAAATCTTGTGGCACCAATTTCCAGTTCCAGCCATCATCTTCAATCGCTACGATAGCATCTGCTATAGACTTTATATCATCTGTCAAAAACTTCTCCTTATCCTAAATTCCGTTTCAGTTATGCCGTTTTATTATATCAAACCGCATATGGTGCCTGAATATATGTCCGCAGGAACCCTCCAAATAGCGCCCCCCTCTAACAACCTTTTTTTCGAAACTCATTACGACAGAATTATAAAGATATGGAACCCTAAGACCAGAAAAAGGGTATTAGTTCAGATAAAAGAAAATGGCGGAGAGGAAGGGATTCGAACCCCCGGAAAGGGTTTCCCCCTTCAACGATTTAGCAAACCGCCGCCTTCAGCCACTCGGCCACCTCTCCGCAAAATGAGAGTAAAGTCGGGTATACACCCCACGGCGTTTGCACAGTTTTATTACGAGCATTGCCCGCTTGTGTCAATTTTGAAATGTCGCTTTTTTAGATAATCGGGTATTTTTCTTTTTCCCCCAATAGCCGCTCTTTTAAGCGCCAGCACCGGTTTTCGAAAATACCTGAATGATGATGATGCCAGCAATGATCATGGCAAGACCAATAATTGCCGGAACATCGAGCCATTCTTTGAAATAGAATGCTGAAATACAGGAAATCAGAACAATCCCCAGCCCCGACCATATGGCATAGGTAACGCCAACAGGAAGGTAGCGCATTACCTGCGCCATGAAGAAAAATGTCACCATATAAGAGAGCGCCATAACAACGATTGGCATCGGTTTGGTCAGCGTTTCTGATGCTTTTAACGCTGCCGTTCCAATAACTTCAAAGACAACCGCAAAAGCAAGATAGACATACGGTATCAAAGGCGAACTAAATACAGACATTAATTTCCTCCCAAGAAGGTCTTTCGTTTAGCAGAAAAATAACGCATTCTGTCAGAATAGGGATGATTGGCTTACCAGAGGTCAATCCATTTTGTTATATAGATAACTGACATCTCTTATAAGCCACAAATATTGTCATATAAAAAAAATTAGTAGCTCCGCAGTCACACTGCGCATAGGATTAAACATGGACCAGCTTACATCCATGCGCACGTTTGCAATGATTGCATCGCAGCGCTCATTTATTCGCGCCGCCGAGAAGCTCAATCTTGCGCCCTCTGTTATCTCGAAGCAACTGTCAGCCTTGGAAAAGCATTTAGGCATCCTGCTTGTTGAGCGAACCACACGGGTGGTAAAGCTCACGGAGGTCGGTGAGCTTTATCTTGCGCGCTGCAAGCATATTCTGGCTGAAGTAGATGATACTGAAGCCATGATTACAAAGCAGACAGGCCAGCTAAGAGGCACGCTGAAGCTTAATGCGCCACCTGGATTTGCACATCGGCATATTGCGCCACATCTTGCGTTATTCTTAAAAGAATATCCTGATATTATTGTTGATATGACCACCGCAGAAAATGATGCACCTCATGTTCTAACGACAGCTGATATTCATATCAAAATTTCAGAGACGCATACAGCATCAGGAATTCAAATGCGTGTGCTTGCCTCTAACAGGCGGATGTTAACAGCAAGCCCTGATTATCTGGCAGAATATGGCGTGCCGGAAACTGTTGAAGACTTAAATGACCATCAGCTTGTTACGCTTGATTATGGCCATCGTAATAATGACTGGCACTTCCGCACAGACACAGGTGCTTTGGAAACATTTAGAGCCGATGGACATGTGCGGCTAGATAATGGCGATGCGCTTCTGCGAACAGCCCTGAACGGGGGCGGCTTATGCATGCTGCCAAGTTATATTGCAGGTCGACACATTGCCTCTGGTGCGCTGATGACAGTGATGGATACCAGCATTGATGAACATACCCCTTTGCATGCTCTCTGGCGGGAGAATAACCATCGCTTGCCAAAAATTCAGGCTTTCCTTGATTTTCTGACCCAAATTTTCGGAAAAACACCCTACTGGGATGTCCAGACAGACGATAATAAAGAAGCTTTTGAGCGCGCGAGCAAGTAATCGGGCAACCCCCCTTGCGAGCCGCGCCAAACAACGGCCCCTATTTCAGCTTGTCTTTCAGCATTTGATTGACCATCCCCGGATTTGCCTGACCGCCGGATAATTTCATTGTCTGACCAACAAAAAAGCCAAATAGCTTGTCCTTGCCGCCCCGATATTCATCAACCTTATCCTGATTTTCAGCAATGACCTTGTCGATCAGAGCTTCAATAGCGCCTGTATCAGAAACCTGCTTTAATCCTTTGGATTCAATGATGCTAGCTGCCGCCTCACCGGTTTCAAACATTTCTGCAAACACATCTTTGGCTATTCTACCAGAAATCGTTCCTTGCGTGATAAGGTCAACCAGCTCGCCAAGTGCCGCCGGAGAAACAGGGCTTTCGGCAAGGATTTTTCCAGCCTTATTTAACGCACCAAATAGTTCAACCGACATCCAGTTTGCCACTATCTTGCGGTCACGCCCCGCACTTGCCGTCTCGTAGAAAAGAGCTGTTTCGCGTTCTTCGGTCAGAACGCCAGCATCATAGGATGAGAGGCCATATTCATCGACCATCCGCATCCGAATATCATCCGGCAATTCAGGTAATTCTGCGGCAATTTCATCAACATAATCTTGTGTAACGCTGAGCGGTAATAAATCAGGATCAGGAAAATAACGGTAATCATGCGCATCTTCTTTGCTGCGCATCGCACGTGTCATACCTGTTGATGTATCAAACAGTCTTGTTTCCTGAAAAATTTCTCCGCCATCTTCGATTACCTCAATCTGGCGCTCTACTTCAGCATCGATCGTTTGCATAATGAAGCGTACAGAATTCAGGTTTTTTGTTTCGGTACGAGTGCCAAGCGGCGCGCCCGGCTTTCGCACAGACACATTCACATCAGCCCGCAATGAGCCTTCTTCCATATTGCCATCACAAGTACCAAGATAGCGCAGGATAGACCGAAGCTTCTTAATATAGGCGCCGGCCTGCTCAGCAGAGCGCAAATCAGGTTTTGAGACGATTTCCATCAACGCTACACCTGAACGGTTCAAATCAATATAGCTTTTTGAGGGGTGCTGATCATGTAATGATTTTCCGGCATCCTGCTCAAGATGCAGACGCTCAATACCGATCGCATGGGAGCTCCCATCGCTCAGCTCAATCGTGAGCACACCTTCGCCAACAATCGGATGTTTGAACTGGCTTATCTGATAGCCTTGCGGCAAATCAGCATAAAAGTAGTTTTTCCGGTCAAATACGCTTGTAAGATTAATTTCTGCCTTTAGTCCCAGACCTGTCTTGATAGCTTGGCGGACACATGCACCATTAATCACCGGCAACATACCCGGCATGGCGGCATCAACAAGTGATACATTCTGATTAGGGCCAGCGCCAAAAGCTGTTGAAGAGCCTGAGAATAATTTTGAGTGTGATGTGACCTGAGCATGCACTTCCATGCCGATAACAACTTCCCATTCACCTGTCTGGCCTTGCACAAGATTGCTCATGAGTGTGCCCTCCCTGCGGCGCGCTGCGGTGCGCCGGAAAATCCTGACTGTGTCTCGATTACCTTGGCGACTTGATACATTTTATCTTCATAGAAGGCGCCTGCAAGCACCTGAAGCCCCAGCGGCAAACCGTCAGATGACAGACCAGCGGGCACTGACATGCCAGGGATCCCAGCAAGATTTGCCGGCACCGTGAATACGTCATTCAGAAACATCGTAATCGGATCATCTTGTTTTACGCCAAGCGGGAAGGCTGCTGACGGTGTTGCAGGGGTTAAAATGGCATCAACACCAGCAAACGCCGCATCAAAATCATTCCGGATAAGGCGCCTGACTTTCTGCGCTTTCAGATAATAAGCATCATAATAACCTGCTGATAGAGCGTAGGTTCCGATCATAATACGGCGCTGTACTTCTTCGCCAAACCCAGCGGCTCTGCTGGCTTCATACATATCATCCAGCGTTCCGCCCTCTTCGATGCGCTGGCCATAACGAACCCCGTCATAACGGGCAAGGTTTGATGAGGCTTCTGCAGGAGCAATAATATAATAGCATGGCAGAGCATAGGCTGTATGAGGCAATGAGATAGGGACCATTTCAGCGCCAGCATCTGTTAGCCACGCCTGCCCCTGTTCCCATAATTTCGTGATGGCAGGGTCCATCCCATCGCGTTGATATTCTACCGGTATGCCTATTTTCATACCCTTAACACCTGCCGCCATAGCGCTTGCAAGGTCAGGAAGCGGGCTATTGGTTGATGTTGAATCCTTAGCATCAAACCCCGCCATACTTGAAAACATCAAAGCACTATCTGCAACTGTGCGGGCAAACGGGCCAGCCTGATCAAGTGATGATGCAAAGGCAACAATGCCCCAGCGCGAACAACGGCCATAAGTCGGCTTCATTCCAACAACACCGCAAAATGCAGCTGGCTGGCGGATAGACCCGCCTGTATCAGTCCCCGTTGCAAGCAAAGCAGACTGGGCCGCAACAGCAGAAGCTGAGCCGCCAGACGAGCCGCCAGCGGCAAGATCAGGGCCGTCACTTTGGCTCCATGGATTAACCGCTGGTCCGAAAACAGATGTTTCATTTGCTGAGCCCATGGCAAATTCATCACAATTAAGCTTGCCAAGCATCACGGCGCCATCTGCCCAGAGCTTGCTTGTCACAGTGCTTTCATAAGGAGGCACAAAACCTTTCAGAATAGCTGAACAGGCGGTTGTCTCAACGCCTTCAGTACAAAACAAATCCTTCACACCGACCGGAATACCTTCCAAGGGGCCAGCTGTGCCAGCCCGCAGGCGCGCATCACTGGCAGCCGCCATTTCCAGCGCTTTATCATGGGTAAGCTGAACATAGTTATTCAGCGCCTCTGTTTGCACCGCAGCATCAAGATAGGACTGTGTCAGCTCGGTTGCCGTAATCTCTTTGGCATCAAGGGCTGCACGCGCATCAACGGCGCTTAACTGAAGAAGGTCACTCATTATTCAACTACCTTTGGTACAACAAAAAAGCCACTGGTGGTTTCCGGTGCATTTGCAATGACCTGTTCTTGTTTATTTCCGTCTGATACCACATCATCGCGGATAGGCAGGCTATGCCCTGTCACGCTGGCAAGCGGCTCGACATTATCAGTATCGACCGTCTCCAGCTCTTCAATCCAGCTCAGAATAGCATTTAGCTCACCAGCCAACGCATCACGTCTGTCTTCATCGACATGAATTCGCGCAAGCCGCGCAATCTTTTTCACTGTGTTATTATCAACCGACATCGGTTATCATCCTTTAGCGATTAACAAAGCTGTCATTTTTCTCATACCAAAGCGATTTAGCATTGCCCATGACTGTCTGCAACCTTTACGACATTTCTTCTGCACTTTCTGGCGGTAAACGCATGATGGGGCTTGATATCGGCAAAAAAACCATCGGACTTGCCCTTGGAGACCCCAATCACCAGATTGCCTCGCCCTATCGTATCCTATGGCGACAGAAATTTACACCCGATGCGCAAAATCTTATTGCCGACATCGAAGACCATAATATCGGAGCGCTGGTGCTTGGCTGGCCGCTTAATATGGACGGCACGCCAGGGCCACGCTGTGATTCAGTGCGCGATTTTGCGCATGCTTTTCTACGATTATATGAAATTCCGCTTTGCTTTCATGATGAGCGGCTTTCAACCAAAGCTGTTGAGGCAACCATGCTTGAAGCTGATTTAAGCCGGGCAAGACGCGCTGAAAAGCGGGATGCATTGGCGGCAAGCTGGATTCTGCAATCTGCATTTGACCTGTTGAATAATAATGTTTCAGCAAACGCGCCGCGCATTACAGACTAGACGAACAGCTTGCAGATGCGTTAAGAACATCCTCGATGGGAACAACCACTAAAACGGTCCCGCCGGTGACGCTTACTCAGCGCCATCTTCTGGGGATAGAAGGCATGCCTGTGACTGAGATCGAGGCGTTGTTAGCCCGTTCTCATTTTTTCGCCTCTGTGATTGACGGCTCAATACCTGATAGCGATATTCCGCAGAGCCTTGCTGGTAAGACAGTGGTCAATCTATTCTTTGAAAATTCGACCCGTACGCGCGTCTCTTTTGAAGTTGCTGCGAAAAAACTGGGCGGTTCGGTTCTGAATATTGCTGTGTCAGGCTCGTCTGTGAAAAAAGGCGAAACCTTAATCGATACAGCCACAACATTAAATGCGATGCATCCCGACATTCTGGTCATAAGACACCATGCCGCAGGCGCACCACTGCTTCTCAGCCGTCATGTTGATGCTGCTGTTATCAATGCAGGTGATGGGCGGCATGAGCATCCAACACAAGCGCTTTTGGATGCGCTGACAATTTCGCGCAAATTTGGCCGTATTGCTGGCCTAAAAATTGCCATCTGCGGTGATATTGCCAATAGCCGTGTTGCGCGCTCAAATTTGTATCTTCTTGGCACTCTTGGGGCTGAACTACGCCTTGTGAGCCCCGCAACGCTTCTGCCAGCAGACATTGACCAGTTTGGGGTTCCTGTCTTCACTGATCTGGAAAGCGGCATTGCAGATTGTGATATCGTTATGATGCTCAGGCTTCAGACTGAACGCATGCAAGGGCGCGAAATTCCAAGCCAACATGAATATTTTAATATGTTTGGGCTTGATGAGGCAAAGTTGATGCGTGCGGCACCACAAGCGCTCATCATGCATCCCGGCCCGATGAATAGAGGTGTTGAGATTGATTCTGTCATTGCAGATGATATCGACCGTTCTTTGATTACAACTCAGGTTGAAATGGGTGTTGCTGCCCGCATGGCCTGCCTTGAGGCGTTGATAGTGGGAGCCAGCATATGAGACGGCTGTTTCACAAAGCGCGGCTTATCTGCCCAGCACAGGCACTGGACAGCAAAGGCTGGCTGGTTATTGATGATGACCTTATTGCCGAGACTGGTAGTGGCACACCGACAGATGCGCTTTTGGCAAGCGCCGATGAGGTAATTGACTGCACCGGCCTTATTCTTGGCCCTGGTCTTGTTGATATGCGTGCTGAGACACGTGACCCGGGCGCTGAACATCTTGAAACGCTGGATACCCTTCTGGCTGCTGCAGCAGCAGGGGGCATTACCTCGCTTGCAATCCAGCCACAGACTGACCCTGTGATTGATAATGCAGCTTTGATTGACTCGCTGCAATTACGGGCAAGCCGCAGGCAGGGGCCACATTTATATTGCCATGGCGCAATGAGCCGCAATCTTGACGGCACGCAGATGGCTGAACTCGGCATGATGGCTGCATCAGGCGCTGTCGGATTTTCAAACGGACACTCCTCTATTCAAGATACCCAGACGATGCGCCGCATTCTTACCTATGCAGCCATGCTAGATAAACCGGTTATGCATCATTGTGAAGATATCTCTCTTTCTGATGGCAGTGATATGAATGAAGGCGCAACATCAACACGCCTTGGCTTAATCGGCAGTCCGATAGAGGCAGAAACGATTATTCTGGAACGCGACCTTCAGCTGGTCAGGCTTACAGGCGCGCGCTACCATGCTGCACATCTTACAACGGCTACATCTGTTGAGGCTGTGCGCCGGGCAAAAAATGAAGGACTACCTGTTACAGCAGATACATCAGCGCCTTATTTTCAGCTGAATGAGCTTGCTGTTTCTACTTATTCGTCTGCTGCAAAACTGAACCCGCCGCTTCGCACCGAAGATGATAGACAAGCCATTATGGCAGCGCTGGCGGATGGTACGATAGATGTGATCGCCTCAGACCATGTGCCGGTTAACCCAGACATGAAGCATCTGCCCTTTAGCCTTGCCTCCTGCGGTGCATCAGGGCTTGAAGTTATGCTGGTGATGACATTGCGGCTGGTTTTGAATGACGTGATTAGCTGGCAGCGTGCCTTTGAGCTTCTCAGCCTTGCGCCGGCAACAATTCTGGATATTCCTGGCGGCAGCCTTGTTGTTGGTACTGAGGCTGATATTGTGCTGATTGACCCAAGAACCAGCTGGATTGTAACAGGCCGCGACTTTAACTCGCTCTCCCGCATCACCCCTTTTGAAGGCCAGCCTGTTGAAGGCCGGGCTGTGCGCACGATTGTCGGCGGCGCAGATATCTTTATCAGATGAGCATCATATCAGAGCTTGCCTCTCCTATCACCCTTCTTATCCTGTCATTTGGCTACTTATGTGGCAGCATTCCATTTGGGCTTGTGCTGACAAGGGTGTTTGCCGGCACTGATATCCGGACTGTCGGGTCAGGCAATATCGGCGCAACAAATGTGTTACGGACAGGCAACCGTGTTCTTGCTTTTGCAACATTGCTGCTTGATGCTGGTAAAGGCGCTGCTGCGATTTACCTTGTGATGGTCGCTACCTCGCATGAGCTTGCCGGTCTTGCCGGCGCTGGCGCTGTTCTGGGTCATTGTTTTCCTGTATGGCTGCGCTTTGCCGGCGGCAAAGGTGTTGCAACAAGCATGGCGGTTATTGCAGCTGTTTCGTGGCAAGCTGGCATCCTGATGGCGCTAAGCTGGCTTCTGGTGGCGCGGATAAGTGGCTATTCATCGCTTGCCGCCCTGCTCGGCTTTGTTGTCGCCAGCCTGTTTGCTATGACCCTACCACCGCTGACAACTGGTATTATTATCTTTGTCGGCATAGTGAGCTGGGGGCGTCATCATGAAAATATCAGACGCCTTCTTGCCGGAACTGAAAGCAAGATTTCACTGTCCCGCTCAAAATCCTAACTTATGATGCCTGAAATTAAGGTCTAGCTGAAAGTCAGGGCTGTTTAAGAGTCAGGTCTATTTAAGAGTTAGG
>DGJU01000033.1:15379-28114 GCA_002387605.1 Alphaproteobacteria bacterium UBA4588
CTGGCCGGATAATGTTTTGGCAAAATTTTTTCGCTTTCTTTACGAAAAATTAAGCTGTTCCTTCTAAAGGTGACAGTATGGATCACAAAGAAGCCATGAGCCGGCTAAGGCTTGCCCGCACGACTTATGTAGGCCCGATAACCTGCCAGCTCTTAATGGCCCGTTATGGAACAGCTGTTAAAGCACTTGCTGCAATTCCGGAAATATCGGCTCGTGGGGGGCGGAAACTCACGCCGTTTCCTGCTGATAAAGCGCGTGAAGAATGGGACAAGCTATATGCCAGCGGCGGGCAGTTTATGTTTCGTGGTACAGCCGAATATCCTGCCGCATTAGAGCATTATGACGATGCTCCTTTTATCTTATCGGTACGCGGACATGCCTCCCTTCTGCAGCGTAAAGGCTGTGCCATTATCGGCGCCCGAAATGCGTCTCTTAATGCCTGCAAGCTTGCTGAACGGCTTGGCGCTGAAATTGGTGAAGGCGGATTTACCATTATATCGGGCATGGCGCGCGGCATTGATGCAGCAGCTCATCTGGGTAGTTTAAAGACCGGAACAATTGCTGTTCTGGCAAATGGTGTTGGCATTCCCTATCCCCGGGAAAATGCGGCTCTGTTCTCGCGGCTAATCGAAGAAGGCGTCGTATTATCAGAAATGCCCTTTATCACTCAGCCCTCCCCAAAATTATTTCCTATCCGTAACAGAATTATCGCATCGCTAGCCAAAGGCGTGCTGATTATTGAAGCAGCTGTTAAATCAGGGTCTCTTATTACAGCGCAGGAAGCCGCCAACCGGAGTATTGATGTGATGGCTATTCCCGGCTCACCCCTCGACCCGCGTTCTGCCGGCACCAATAGCTTGATAAAAGATGGCGCCGCCCTGGTTCAGAATGCGCAAGATGTCCTAGCAGTCCTGACAAGTCAGACGGAGGTAAGAATGCCCGATATTACCGCTTATACAATAGCTGAAACATTTCTTGAACAGACCCCAGAGCTATCGGAAACAGAATGGCAGGCAATTCGAGAAAATGTGCGTGAAAATCTAGCACATGATCCGATTGCAGTTGACGAATTGTGCCGCTGGTGCCATGTCTCAGCCAACATTATGCAATCTGTTCTGTTTGATTTGGAACTTTCAGGTTATCTACAGCGTCATTCTGGAAACCGGGTGTCGCAAACTGTTGAAACCTTGTAATGTCCAGAAAAGATTGATGAAAATTGGGTGCCCTATCATTATTAGGGCGTTATGAGGTAGGGGCTATCCTGTATGAAGGTCGTTGTTGTCGAATCACCTGCTAAAGCAAAGACCATTAATCGCTATTTAGGTGATGATTATATTGTTCTGGCATCTTACGGACATGTTCGTGACCTGCCCTCCAAGGATGGGTCTGTTCAGCCGGACCAAGATTTTGAGATGTCATGGCAGCTATCTGATTCCGGTGGCAAACGTATCAAAGACATTACAGACGCGCTAAAAGGGGCTGACCGGCTTATTCTTGCTACTGACCCTGACCGCGAAGGCGAAGCTATCAGCTGGCATGTTTGTGAGCTTCTCAAAGCCAAAAAAGAGTCCCGCGATATCCCATATGAGCGCGTTGTGTTCAACGAAATCACCAAAAGCGCCATTCTTACCGCGATGGATAATCCGCGCGACCTTGATATTGACCTTGTTGATGCGTATCTGGCGCGGCGCGCGCTTGACCATCTGATCGGGTTTTCTATCTCGCCTGTTCTCTGGCGCAAACTCCCCGGATCAAAGTCTGCCGGGCGGGTTCAGTCTGTTGCATTGCGGCTTATCTGTGAGCGTGAAGGCGAAATTGAACGCTTCATAACAGATGAATATTGGAGTGTTGACACTCTCTTCAAAAATGAAAAAGACGAAACTGTTCTTGGCAGACTGACCCATGCAGACGGCGTTAAGCTGGATAAGCTCTCTATCAAGACAGAAGCTGAAGCTAAACAGTTAGCCTCGCGGATTGATGGGGCAACATGGTCAGTAGGTGATGTTGAAACAAAGCGGGTAAAGCGCCGGCCTGCACCGCCTTTTACGACCAGTACCTTGCAGCAGGAAGCATCGCGTAAACTTGGCTTTTCGGCCTCTCGCACCATGCAGATTGCCCAAAAACTCTATGAAGGCATAGCACTTGGCGCTGAGACAACTGGTCTTATCACCTATATGCGGACAGACGGTGTTTCAATGAGCGGCGAGGCCATTGCCGGCGTCCGGAGCGAAATCACAAATTTATATGGCGCTGAATTCACGCCAGAAAAACCTCGGTTTTATAAAACCAAGGCAGCGAACGCCCAAGAAGCACATGAAGCAATTCGTCCCACCTCGTTTTCCCGCCAGCCGCAGGATATGCGCCGATTCTTAGATTTTGACCAGTTCCGCCTCTATGAGCTTATCTGGAAGCGCGCCATCGCCAGCCAGATGGAAGATGCCCAGCTTGACCAGACGGCGATGAACCTTGTTGCGTCTGATGATGCTCTTGTGATGCGGACAACCGGATCAATTCTTGTCTTTGACGGCTTTATCCGTGTTTACCGCGAAGATAAAGATGACAGCCAGGGCGATGCTGATGATCAGGATAAGCTTCTGCCTGCCCTCAAAGCAGGCGACGCGCTTGATGCTGATACAGTCTCACCCGAACAGCATTTCACCCAGCCACCAGCCCGTTTCACAGATGCAAGTCTTATCAAACGCCTCGAAGAACTTGGCATTGGCCGTCCCTCAACCTATGCCAGCATTCTGCAAGTTCTTGAGAAGCGGAGCTATGTCATCAAAGACAGCAAACGCTTCATTCCTGAACATCGTGGCCGGATTGTATCTGTGTTCCTAGAGAATTTCTTCTCTCGTTATGTTGAATATAATTTTACAGCTGGGCTTGAAACACAGCTTGACGATGTTTCAGGGGGCCGGATGGAATGGCGTCACCTGCTGCGTGACTTTTGGAAAGATTTCTCACTCGCCGTAAGCGAAGCAAAAGACTTGCCGGTTCCTGATGTGATGGAAAAACTAGATAGCCAGCTTGAAACGCTGTTTTTCACGCCCGATGAAAAAGGTGAAATCAATCGAAGCTGTAGCAAATGCGAGAGCGGAAAGCTTGAGCTTAAACTTGGCAAGTTTGGCCCCTTCCTTGGCTGTAAGAACTACCCTGAATGCAGATATATCCGTCAGATAGCAGCTGTAAATTCAGAAGATGACGGGGCTGGTGATTTCTCAGAAGATAAATTACTTGGTACCGACACTGCCACTGACATGCCTGTATTCATGAAACGCGGGCCTTATGGTCTTTATGTTCAGCTTGGTGATGCAGATGTGAAAAAACCAAAGCGGACATCTGTTCCCAAGGGAACCGATATTGCGGCTGTTGACCTTCCCTACGCACTTGGATTGCTGTCTCTGCCACGTGATATTGGCACTCACCCTGAGACAGGCGAGATGATACAAGCAGGCCTTGGCCGGTTTGGGCCATACCTTAAATATCAGGGTAAATTTGCTAGCCTAAAAGATGATGATGTACTGGAAGTTGGCATTAACCGCGCCGTTGATGTGCTTGCCGAAGCAGCAAAGACAGCTGGCAGACTGCTTGGCACACACCCCGAGGGCGGCGGCGAAGTGCATCTGAAAAAAGGCAGGTTTGGGCCTTATATTGAGCATAACAAAATGCGGGCTCCAGTGCCGCGCGGCACTGAAATGACAGATATCACGCTTGAAGATGGTGTGAGGCTTCTGGCAGAGCGAGCAGCAAAACCTGCCGCTAAAAAGAAGAGCTCAAAGACAAAAGCGGCCGCAAAGAAGAAAACGGCTACGAAGAAGAAAACATCTGCTAAGAAAGCAGCGGCGAAGAAAAAACTAGCCCCAAAAGCCTAAGCTGAGACAGTAACTCACAAGAAAGTTGGTCAATGGCAACCCCGCCCTATTCCCTGCCGGATAAAGCAAGCTTGCGCGCCTTTATTGCAGCTTCAGACGGTCCGGTGAAAACCCGTGAAATAGCGCGTCATTTTGGTGTACCGCCACAAGGGCGCTCTCGTTTACGTGCGCTGCTTCATGAATTGGCTGTTACCGGCGCTGGCGGCGCTGATACTGAGAATGAAGCCCGTTTTCCTGAGGTAACGGTCGCAGACATAAAATCATTTGATTCAGATGGTTATGGAAAAATAACCTTTGTTCATGGTGTTGATGAAGCCGGTCAGGCAATACATCATGATGCTGTATTAAAGCCGGCAAAAAAGACCGGTCGCTCGCCAAAGATCGGTGATAGGGTTCTTGTCCGGCTGATAGTCCAGCCCGATGAGACGCTTGATGCTGAAACCATCCGTATTCTGCCAGCCCGTATGAAAAGATTTTTCGGGCGCGCCTTTAAAAGCCGGAAGGACTGGATGCTTGAACCTGCGGAAAAGGGCGGACAGCGCGCTGTAACATTGCGTCTTCCTGCTGGCAGTATTGTGAATGAAAATGACCTGATTGAAGCTGAATTGATGAATTCTAGTGGCCGCGAGAGCTCTGCTAGCATGATCCGCAATATGGGGCCCATTGATAGCCCAAAGGCATTTACAGGTCTTGCCATAGCAGAATTTTCACTGCGGCATGAGTTTGATGAAGACGCATTATCACTTGCCAATGGCGCCGCCGTGCCGCCGCTTGGTGACCGGACTGACTTACGCGAGGTGCCGCTTATCACCATTGATGGAGAGG
The DNA here is from genome assembly GCA_002387605.1 of Alphaproteobacteria bacterium UBA4588. Lineage (GTDB taxonomy): Bacteria > Pseudomonadota > Alphaproteobacteria > Puniceispirillales > Puniceispirillaceae > UBA4588. The sequence goes on from DGJU01000033.1 coordinate 20,077, forward strand.
ATGCAAAAGACTTTGATGATGCCGTCTTTGCCGCCCCTCACAAAAATGGTACATGGCGCCTAATCGTTGCCATCGCAGATGTTGCAGCCTACGTGCCATCAGATTCTCCGCTTGATAAAGAAGCGCGGCTCAGAGGTAATTCGGTGTATTTACCCGGCACCGTGATTCCAATGTTACCAGAAGCTCTTTCCAACGGCGTTTGCTCGCTTCGCCCTGATGAAGACAGAGCCTGCCTTGCGGTTGAAATAATCATTTCAGCTGAGGGCCATAAACAAAGCCATAAATTCATGCGCAGCCTGATGCGGTCTCATGCGCGGCTCACCTACACACAAGTCCAGCAGGTTATTGATGGGCAGATTGATGAAAGTGACTTATCGGTTCCAGCCGGCATTCTGCATCATCTACTTGGCGCTTACCGGTGTTTATCAGCAGCTCGTGCTGCCCGTGGCACGCTTAATCTTGATGTTCCTGAACGCCGTATCGTCTTTTCAGAAGATGGCCGAGCAGAAGCTGCTGTGCTACGCCGCCAGCAAGAAGCAAATCAGCTTATCGAAGAGTTTATGATCGCAGCTAATATCTGTGCTGCCGAGCAAATCGAAGCTAAGCGCGGCATCTGTGTCTACCGTGTCCATGACCAGCCCGATCCGGAAAAAATCGAGGGCTTGCGCGAACTTACCGATGCGCTAGAGCTGCCCTTTGCGCCTGGCCAAGTTATTACCCCAGCGCGGTTTAATGAATTATTGAATAGGGTGAAAGATACGCCAGCCCAAACTGCGGTGAATGAAGCTGTTTTGCGCTGTCAGTCGCGAGCTGTCTATGACATTGAAAATCTGGGGCATTACGGTCTTGGTCTTGTGAAATATGGTCATTTTACCTCACCCATCCGGCGCTATGCAGATTTGATGGTCCATAGAGCGCTTATTACCGGCGAGGCATTAGGGCATGAGCGCCCGCATAGCCAAAGTGCGGATGTGCTTGCTGAAACATGTGCAGCTATCTCGCAGACCGAACAGAATGCCGCCCGCGCAGAGCGTAGAACCACAACACGGCTTGCGGCAAGCCTTGTCAGTCATCGCCTGAACAGTCTTATTGATGTTACGATTCTAGGCGTCATCGGTGCTGGGTTATTTGTTCTCCTTGATGATCGCGTCACAGAAGGGTTTGTCCCTCGCCGCACGCTTCCCGATGATTATTACGAGATTGTCTCTGGCGGCATGATGCTCGTTGGCAAGCGTTCAGGCTGGCAATTTGGTGTCGGTGATACATTATCTTGTCTGCTGACTGAAATTTCGGCTGCCAGCGGAGATGTAACCCTCAACTTCAGAAATGGTGGCACACAGACCGTTGGTGATAATAAACCGCGAAAAGGGCATCGCAAACGCCCCACCTCTTCCAGAAAACCTTCATCTAAACCAGCACCTAAACCATCTGGTACCAGCAGGAGAGCGCGCAAGCGCAGGCCGGGCTAGTCTTGTGCGGGCCGATGCACCATCCCCTTGACAGAGGCAGTGAATTCGCGCATATACGACCCTCATTATTTATGATTTTTTGCAGGTGCGTTACCTCTCGCGCCTTCCTGAGATAGGAGACATTAAAATGGCAAAGCCAGCAACCCTTCAGATTAAGCTCGTAAGCACCGCTGATACCGGTTTTTACTACGTAACGAAGAAGAATCCTCGCACGAAGCCTGAAAAGCTTGAGCTTATGAAATATGATCCGAAGGCACGCAAGCATGTGCTCTTTAAAGAATCCAAAATTAAGTAAGCGAAGCAAAGGTCCGTCTTCGTGACCATTGCCCTCCGACTTTCTGATACTGTTTCTGGAATCGCTGTCATCTCGGATGATGGCGATTTTGTTTGTGAACAGACCTTTCTGCCAGAAATTGACTATCAGCTGCTGCTGCGGCAGATTTCCTCCCTCATATCTGGGTTAACCGCCAACACTACCACTGGCATTACTGCTGGACCGCCCGCTAACGCGTCTCCTAGCACTGCGCTTGGTCTTTGTGTGTCGGATTTGCGTTATACCTCAAACGGCAGCGTAACATCAGCTGCCTTTCCGTTTCTCGATGATAAGCCTCTGATGCGCGACTTGCAGGCAGCAACAGGGCTTACCAGTGCTATCGGCAATGACGCGCAATGCCTTGGGTTAGGCGCGCGTCAGCATGATAATGAAACCCTGTTTAGTCTTGTGATAGATAAAGACCTGTCTGGCGCGATTATTATGAATGGCAGACTTGTGAAGGGGCGTAATCATCATGCAGGACAAATAACCCATACGCCCCTGCCCTTTCCGGTTCCCTTTGAGCTTGATGGCAGTGTGTGCTCCTGTGGGCGGACAGGCTGCCTTACTCATTTCATTAGCCTGCCGGGTATCGAAAAAGACTATAAACAGCTTACAAACACTGACAAATCAGCTGATAATATTATTGCAGATGCGACAAAGGGCGATATTATTGCCGATTCTGTCATTCAGGTTCTAGAAGATAGAATTGCCCGGGCTTTGGCGCCTGTTATCAATCTGCTCGACCCGGACCACATCATCATCTCAGGGCAAGCTGCGGATAAAAACAGACTGCCTGCTATTTTGCCGCGGAAATGGCCGGGATATATCGTAGCTGATAAGCCAACAACCGAAATAACGATCATAACAGACAGACATGTGCCCTGCCTTAACGGGGCAGCATCGCTGGTTCTGCAGAAAACATAAGGCCAGAGGGTTTATGAGCAGATCGGGGCTGGCAGCGCTTCAATTTCTACCAGCTGTGCATCGACTGAAAAATCACCATAATCTATCTCATAATAAGAGATCACACCGTTTGGCTGTAAATGGAATGTATGTTCATATTCTGGCACAGACTCAGATGATTTCGGATCAAAATAAGCTATCTGCACCGGATAATAAAATGGCTCTGTTAGGCTCCCCATTTTAGCGATTTCGCCAGTGTCCTGCGCTTTACCAATAACACTATTTGTCCGTCTGATAGCTTTGTCAGGTTCTGTGCCAAAAAACAGGTCTGCTGAAAACAGCTTCTCACCCTTATCTGCTTTATCGAGAAGGTCTAATGTATGCGCGAGGGGGAAATAGACAGCGTTTGGCAATGGTAGAGCAGAATTGGGCTGCATAGAGAAAAAAGCTTCCGGTTCTGCGACCTGTGGCGGGCGATAAGCATAGCCATCAAACTTCTTCTCTGGCTCAAAGTTTGATCCCTCATGAACCGAAAAAGAATAAAGCCCACCATCTATATGCTCCCAGCTTTGAAATTGAGAAGCAATTATCGCAGTCTCACCAGAGCCATAGCTAAATTCAAGCAGGTAGTTTTCTGCGACAACATAGCCATCGCACTCACGGGTCAGCGAAAATTCATTCTGGCCTGTGACATCAGATAGCTGGGTTTCACTATCTGCTGACATCATGCGCATTTCGTAAATGGCTTTATGGGGGGTGAGCTCACGGGCCTGACCAGCTGTGATACTAAAGATAAGCATCGCCCCCACCACAGAAGCTAAACTCTTTGCGGCAAAACCGTATTTCGGAAAAGATAGGGGCGTCATGTGCGCCGGGCTCCTCATGGTAATGTTACTAAAACCTGTATTAATCAGTTAACCTTTTATCAGGCTTTTGCAAGTCCTACGCCTGCTTGGCTGTAGCTTTGCGCGATAACAGTGTTATTTTTAAAGAGTTTTCCGCCATCTGGTTTGCTCATTCTGCTGCGAAGGACTATAATGTATTATGGAAAACATCCCTGAACTTGTAACAGACACCGCCACCCTAAAACAGGCGCTAGCGGCAGTTAGCTCTTCTGATTTTGTCGCAATCGATACAGAATTTATGAGAGAGACAACATATTATCCTCAGCTCTGTTTGATACAAGTATGCGCCAATGAAGTCGCTTTCTGTATTGATCCAATGAGTGAGGGCATTGACCTTACTGCGTTTTTTGAGGTGCTGAGCGATACATCTGTGATGAAGGTGTTTCATGCAGGACGGCAAGATCTAGAGATTTTTGTGCATCTGACAGGCAGCGTTCCTGCGCCAGTTTATGATACTCAAATAGCAGCTATGGTATGCGGGCTGGGTGACCAGACAGGCTATGACAGGCTTGTTCATTCCTTCACCCGCAAAACATTGGATAAATCATCCAGATTTACCAATTGGGCCCAACGACCTCTCTCAGAACGGCAAATAAGTTATGCGCTTGATGATGTGATTTATCTGGCACAAATCTATCCAAAGATGGTCGCTAAACTTTCAGACTCTGGCAGAGATAGCTGGGTTGATAATGAAATGGCCCAGCTGTCTGAAAAACAACTTTATATTAATGACCCAGACACTATCTGGAAAAAGATGAAACCGCGTGGCTCTCGCCCTGACATGCTGAATAGACTTGTTCATTTAGCCGCATGGAGAGAACATGAAGCACAGAGGCGCAATCAGCCGCGTGGGCGTATCCTGCGCGATGATACTGTAATGGACCTTGCCGGTAGCAACCCTAAATCTCTGCCTGAATTTAAAAAAATCAGAGGGTTTCCAGGCGGTGAAGGTGGCAAGCTTGCTGCCCCTGTCCTTGCAACCTTGCAACAGGCAGCAAATACGCCTCAATCAGAGTGGCCGTCATTAGAGCGGACAGCGCGCGAAGAAAAAGCGCCACCAGATATTTTAGAGCTGTTACGGGTATTACTGAAACATGTCTCAGAAGATGAGCAGGTTGCCCCACGACTGATTGCAACAGCAGATGAGCTGGAAAAATTAGCCCGCTCAGCGACGGCTGAAATTCGGGCCCAGTCAGGCTGGCGTCATGATATCTTTGGCGCCAGAGCTATCAAACTTATGTCTGGCAAGCTGGCGCTTTCAATTTCCGGAAATGCGATAAAAATAATCGAGCTATAATAGGTATATCAGCCACATAAAAAAGGCAGAACCGCATCAGCGCTTCTGCCTTTCAGTTAACATTATGTGTCTTCATCTAGCCATTAGAGTTGAAATTGCCGCCATCAAGAAGAATGTTTTGGCCAACAAGAAACCCTGATTTGGCTGAGCAGATATAAGCACAAGCAAAACCAAACTCTTCGACAGCGCCAATCCGGCCACTTGGATTGCGCTCTTCCATTGCTGCCCGAACGGCTTCGGGTGTCTGGTCAGACTGATTTGCCAGAAAATTAATGTTTGCTGCGATACGGTCTGTATCAAACGGACCGGGCAATAAACCATTAATGGTCACATTATGACGGGCAACCTGACGGGCAAGACCACCAACAAAACCAGTAAGGCCTGCACGCGCGCCGTTTGAGAGACCCAATGTAGGGATAGGTGATTTAACAGACCCTGACGTGATATTTACGATACGACCGAATTTATTTTCGATCATAGGGTCAATTACCCCTTTGATAAGATCAACAGCGGTCAGCATATTTGCATCAATCGCCTTAATCCAGTCATCGCGTGTCCAGTCCCGAAAATCACCAGGAGGCGGTCCACCAGCATTATTCACCAGAATATCGACATGCCCTGCAGCCTCTAGCACAGCCGCACGACCCTCTTCAGTTGTGATATCACAAGCAACCGTTTTAATATCAACCCCTGTTTTACCACGAAGCTCCTCTGCGGCGGCTTCAAGCGTGTCTGCACCGCGGGCACACATCACCAGATTGACACCAGTCTGGGCAAGAGCATCTGCACAGGCAAGTCCGAGACCTTTTGACGACGCACAAACAACCGCCTTTTTTCCCGTTAATCCAAAATCAAGCATCGCAATATTCCTTTTTTTACCAAAAATTCAATTCCTTACTCTTAAGGAGATTTGCCTAAACTATCAAGGCGAAAGGGGATTTTATGCCTTATCAGAAGCAAGATAATCTGCCAAAACTGAGCGGGCAAGGCCCAGCGTTACTGGCTTTTTATGCGTCAGCGCTTCAGCATCAAGAGCCGCAACAATCTGAAAGGCAGCGTGATAGCTTCGCTCTATTCTGACAACCAGATAATCAATAACAGTTTCAGGAACCACACATTGCCTATCAGCACATAGCTTAAATAATACTGCTTTGAACAGCTGGTCATCAGGAGCGGTAATATCCTGTGCGGCAAGCGAGCGAAGGCGCGAGCGTGTGTCAGCAAGCTGTATATCTATCTGCGATACAGGAATACGGCTCAGCATCAGAAGCGATCCCTCAGCTTCGGCAATCGCATTCAATAAATGAAATAAGGCTTCCTCATCATACAGCCCGCTATCACATGCCTCTAATAAAATAGCCTCACCATGCGTAACAGGTAGCTTTTCGCCAGCGATAAGCCTTGTATAGGTCTTTGCACCACTTATCTCGGCCCAGATTGCCCCAAGATGTGTCTTACCAGCACCTTCAGGGCCAAACAGATTAAGGGCTCGGTATGGGCGCGGCCAATCTGGCCACGTCTCAATCCAAGAGGTAGCATCCTTATTCGCATCGCCAATAATGAAATCTTCACGGCGATATGACGGGGGAAGTGACAGGGAAAAAGGAAGCTGTGCCATCATAGCGCGGCTTAATTTACCTCGAGCTGCAGAGCGTAATGCCCCGATGCAGTCCCGCTCACGAGCTCATAACCCTGTTCTTGAAGGCCAAGCTGAACAGCTTCAACAGACCCTGATAATTGGGCCCGAAGAGCACCTTTTTTTGCTGTCAGCGAGACAACAGACAAATCAGCGATACCCGCAATCTGAGACAGTTTCCGGCGAACATCATACCAGTCTGTTAGCGATGAGATATCAACAGAGATAAGAATTTCATCTCGGTTATCTACGACATAAACATTAGAGGAGTGCCAACTCTGTTCAATAACATTCATCACATCTTCTTGGAATGAATCAAAGGCTACATGAAGATTTGTTTGACCGTTCAAAGACCGCTGTTCCTGCCCGACAACAGCAAGTAGCGAGCCGTCAGCATCATAGAGTTCAGCCAGCATGATTAATTCAGGCACTGAGTTACTGTAATCAAGTCCGGCATATAACCAGACAACCTGCACAGCACCAGCCGCTTGAGCCGCCTTTGCCAGCATATCTTTATCGCGCATCAGAAGAGGTCTAGCAGGCAGGCTTCTCTCGAGCGCCACGTCAGGCTCTAGCATGGTAAAGCGGACAAGCTTATCTGTTTTGTCAGAAAAATCCTGCCATCTGTTCAGCCATAAAATATCACGGGTCCAGACTCTGACACCTGATGGTTCCTGCCATACAGGCAGTAAAAGCACAGGAGGGCTAAATAATTCAGCCCATTGCAAACCAGCCGAAATCAATGCACCGCGCACTTTGGCAGCATCAAAACAAATATCGATTTCTGCAATATAGCGTTGGGCAAGCGCGTTTTCAGATGTGATATGGAAAAAATCAACAAAACTATCTGCTGGCAGCGCTAACATTGTTGCCCGAGCGACTTTGTCCGGCACAATTATTCTGTCGATAACTTTTGCAAAGGCCATCTCTGTTGCGTCTGCAATCCCGACTTCACGGGCTTTGGTGCCTGTTAATGCGTTACTGTCAATGGCAATGCCCGTCACCGAATAGGCTTCGCTCGGACATGTTTCAGCCTGAACAGGCACGCACCAAATGGCTAAACAGAGTGTTAAAATTATGCTATGAACACCCAAGACTCTTTGGCTGACATAGTGCATAAGACAGGGCATAGTTTAGTCACTCCAGGTTATCACTGAATTTTTCTTAAAGGGTGTTTACCACCACTGTCAATTATCAGCGACGCCAAACATAGAACTGTTATAGCATCGCTGAGAAAAAGGTACAAAATATGACGAAGATAGATCCTAATATTTCTAGTCTAACCTACCGCGATGCGGGTGTTGACATTGATGCAGGTGACGCTCTTATTGGCGATATTAAGCCACATGCAGCGCGGACGGCCCGAACTGGGGCCAATCCTGACTTGGGTGGGTTTGGCGGCTTATTCGATGTGAAAGCAGCAGGATTCACAGACCCAATCCTGGTCGCCGCAACTGATGGGGTCGGCACAAAGCTTGAAATTGCGCAGGCGATTGGTATTCATCGCGGCCT